>DASSXC010000115.1:0-6645 GCA_035704205.1 Solirubrobacterales bacterium
GCGACCTGCTGCGGCTTCGCCGGCGACCGCGGCCTCTCACACCCCGAGCTGACCGCCGCCGCGACCGCCCCGCAAGCCGCCGAGCTCTCCGGCCGCCACTTCGACGCCTACCTCTCCAGCAACCGCACCTGCGAGATCGGCCTCAGCCGCGCCACCGGCGAGCCGTATGAGTCCTTCGTCTTCCTGCTCGAGGAGCTAACGCGGAACAAGTGAAGGATTGATGACGCTATGGGGTCACGAATCCTTCACTTGTCGGCTGCCACCACCGCTGCGGCGCCCTGCTCGTCCGCTTCGGCCTCGACGGCGCGGATCGTCTCGAACATCTGCGGGTCGCGATCGAGGCGGCGATCGAGGATCGGGTTGACGATGCCGCGCAGGGCCGAGATGTAGCGCCACCACTTCGGCGCGAAGGTGCGCGGGGCGCGTTCTTCGATCCCACGCACGGTTGCCGCGCCGGCTTCGTCGGGGGTGATCCGCTTGAACAGCCAGGCGGGGGCGTTTTCCTGCAGGCGGTCGGAGTGCTTGCGGTCGAAGCCGTCCTGGACCAGCCTGGTGTCGACCCAGCCGTAGTAGGCGACGCCGGCGCTGGCGCCGAGCGGCATCAGCTCGGCGCGCAGGCCGCGGCCCAGCGCCTCGACGCCCGCCTTGGCGACGGCGTAGGGGCTGTTGAGGACGCCGTTGGCGAAGGAGTAGACGGAGCCGGTGACGACGATGTGGCCCTTGCGCTCGACTATCTGGGGCAGGACCGCGCGCACGGTGCGCCAGACCCCCAGCAGGTCGACCTCGAAGACGCGCTCCCACTCCTCGGTGCCGATGCCGCGCACCGTCGCCACCTGCGACTGAGCGATACCGGCGTTGGCGACGGCGACGTCGAGGCCGCCGAAGCGCTCGACGGTCTCGGCGACGGCCTGCATGACCGCTGCGTGGTCGGTGACGTCGGCGCCGATGCCGATCGCCCGCTCGCCGATCCGCTCGGCCGCCTCGCGCGCCTGGTCGGGGTCGAGGTCGACAACCGCGACCGAGGCTCCGCGCAGGTGCATCTGGCGGGCGGTCTCGTAGCCGATCCCCCTGGCGGCGCCGGTCACCAGCGCCACTTTTCCGTTCAGGTCGAAGACGGGCATGCGGCGCGCAGGCTACCCACTCCTAGAATCACCCGTTCATGCCAGGCTTCAAACCGGTCGACCCGAAGCAGTCCTTTCCCGAGCTGGAGGAGCGGGTGCTGGCGCGCTGGCGCGAGCGGGACGTCTTCCAGCGCTCCCTTGCCAATCGCGAAGGCGCCGAGGTATGGAGCTTCTACGAGGGCCCGCCGACCGCCAACGGCCGCCCCGGCTCACACCACGTCCTCTCGCGGGTCTTCAAGGACGTCTACCCCCGCTACCGCACGATGCGCGGCTACCGCGTGCCGCGCAAGGCCGGCTGGGACTGCCACGGCCTGCCGGTCGAGCTCGAGGTCGAGAAGCAGCTCGGCATCTCCTCCAAGGGCGAGATCGAGGAGTACGGGATCGCCGAGTTCAACGAGCGCTGCCGCGCTTCGGTCTTCGAGTACGTCGAGGAGTGGAACCGCCTGACCGAGCGGATCGGCTTCTGGATCGACCTCGACGACCCCTACGTGACCCTGGAGAACGACTACATCGAGTCGGTCTGGTGGTCGCTGCGCAAGCTCTGGGACGACGAGCGCCTCTACGAGGGTCACAAGGTCGTCCCGTACTGCCCCCGCTGCGGCACGGCGCTCTCCTCGCACGAGGTGGCGCTCGGCTACGAGGACGTCGAGGACCCCTCCATATATGTGCGCTTCCCGCTGCTGGCCGAGGACGGCGGCGATGCGGGCGAGTCCCTGCTGGTCTGGACGACGACGCCGTGGACCTTGCCTGGCAACGAGGCCGTCGCCGTGGCGCCGAGCGTCACCTACGTCAGAGCACGCGTCGAGGGTGAGATCCTCGTTCTCGCCGAGCCACTGGTCGAGCGGGTCCTGGGTGAGGGGGTGGAGATCGTCGGCCGGCTGCGGGGTGCGGACCTGGTCGGCCGCCAGTACAAAGGCCCGGTTTTCGCACTGGCCGATCGCGAGCCCGCTGCCTTCCCCGTGGTTGCTGGCGAGTTCGTCACCACCGAGGACGGCACCGGCCTGGTCCACATCGCCCCGGCCTTCGGCGAGGACGACTACGCGGTCGCCGCCGAGAACGGGATCTTCGACCCGACCGAGCACGCCAGCCTCTGCAACCCGGTCGGGCCGGACGGCAGGTTCGACAATCGCGTCAGCGGCTTCGAGGGCCGCTTCGTCAAGGACCCCGAGGTCACCCGCGCGCTGATCGACGACCTCGCCGCGCGCGGATTGCTCTTCCGCGAGCAGGTCTACGAGCACGCCTACCCTCACTGTTGGCGCTGCGGCACGCCGCTGCTCTACTACGCGAAGTCGAGCTGGTACGTCGCCACCTCTCAGGCCCGCGACGAGATGCTCGCCAACAACGAGCGGATCGGCTGGCACCCCGAGCACATCAAGCACGGTCGCTTCGGCAAATGGCTGGAGAACAACGTCGATTGGGCGCTCTCGCGCGATCGCTACTGGGGCACGCCGCTGCCGATCTGGGAGTGCGGGGGCGAGGAGTGCGACGGCCGTTTCTGCGCCGGCTCGGTCGCCGAGCTGCGCGCGCGCGCCGGGGGCGAGGTCCCCGATGACCTGCACCGTCCGCACATCGACGCGGTGACGGTCGAGTGCGAGAAGTGCGGCGGCGAGATGCGCCGGGTCGAGTCGGTGATCGACACCTGGTACGACAGCGGCGCGATGCCCTTCGCGCAGTTCCACTACCCGTTCGAGAACGAGGATCTGTTCGAGGAGCGCTTCCCCGCCGACTTCATCTGCGAGGCGATCGACCAGACGCGCGGCTGGTTCTACACCCTGCTCGCCGAGTCGACCCTGCTCTTCGACACCTCGAGCTACCGCAACTGCGTCTGCCTCGGCCTGATCCTCGACCCCGAGGGGCAGAAGATGTCGAAGAGCAAGGGCAACGTGGTCGAGCCCTGGGACGTGATCGCCGCCCACGGCGCCGACGCCTTCCGCTGGTACTACCTGACCGCCCAGCAGCCCTGGTCGGGTTACCGCTTCTCGGTCGACACCGTCGGCGAATCGGTCCGCCAGTTCCTGCTCACCCTCTGGAACACCTATTCGTTCTGGGTCCTCTACGCGAACGCCGAGGACTTCGGCCCCCAAGACTTCAAAACCTCATCGCGTGGTTCCTTATTCGCCGATAGCGACCATAAGGAACCACGCGATTTGGATGACCTCGATCGCTGGGCTCTTTCGCGGTTACAGGCGACCGTCGCGAGCGTCACCGAGCACATGGACGGCTTCGACTGCACGGCCGCCGGTCGCGAGATCGCCGGCTTCGTCGAGGAGCTCTCCAACTGGTACGTGCGCCTCTCGCGTCGCCGCTTCTGGGAGGGGGACAAGGCGGCCTTCGCCACCCTGCGCCATTGCCTGCTGGAGGTGGCGGCGCTGCTCGCCCCGTTCACGCCGTTCCTCGCCGACGAGATCCACCTCAACCTGGCCGGGGGAGAGGCGGAGGAGCTCGGCGAGCTGGCCGACTCGGTCCACCTGCGCGACTTTCCCCAACCCGACGAGTCCCTTGCCGACCCGGAGCTGGAGAAGGCTATGGAGGCGGTTCGCCTCACGGTGGAACTCGGCCGCGCCGCCCGCGCCCAGGCCAAGGCGAAGGTGCGCCAGCCGCTGCGCCGCGCCGTGATCGTCGCCAACGACGTCGAGCGGGCGGCGATCTCGGCTCGCGCCGAGCTGGTCAAGGCCGAGCTCAACGTCAAGGGGCTCGACTTCGTCGAGGAGGAGTCGGAGCTGGTCAGCTACGCGGTCAAGCCCAACTACCGCTCGCTCGGCCCGCGCTTCGGCAAGCGCATGCCACAGGTTGTCGCCGCGGTCGAGGCGCTCGACCCCGTCCACGTCGCCGAGGTGATGGCCGACGGCGGTCAGGTCGGGATCAACATCGACGGCGACGAGCACACCATTGGCGCCGACGAGGTGACGCTCTCCCTGCAGCCGCTGGAGGGCTACGAGGTGGAGGCCGAGGCCGGCCACGCGGTCGCCCTCCAGCTCGAGCTGGACGACGAGCTGCGCCGCGAGGGCCTCGCCCGCGAGATCGTCCACGCGGTGCAGAACGCCCGCAAAGAGGCGGGCCTGGAGATCACCGACCGGATCGAGCTCGGCCTCGGCGGCGACGACGAGCTGCTCGCCGCCGCCCAAGCCCACGAGCCCTACATAGCGAACGAGGTGCTCGCTACCTCAGTCGCCTACGACGCGGCAGGGATGGACCCGCTCCGCGTCGACAACCGCGACCTCCAAGTCACCATCACCCGCGCTTGAAGTGGGGAGGGGCACCCGGCCCCTACTCCTCGCTCTCGCCGACGATGAAGTCGGTTTTCGCCGAGTCGGAGAACTTCACCCAGCAGTGCTCTGGGGCGGCGCCGGCCACCTCGACCAGGGCCGCTTCGATCCGCTTGGCGATCTCGGCCTTCTGATCGTCGCTGCGACCCTCGAACCAGTGGACGTGGACGAAGGGCATCGGGATCGCTTGCCGGAGGCGAGTGGCGCTCTAGGCGAGCGCCGGCTCCAGCTCGGCCTCGAGGCGGCGCTTCGGCATCGCCCCGACGACTTTCTTGGCGATCGCCCCGTCCCTGAAGAGGAGCAGGGTCGGGATCGAGAGCACTTCGTACTGGGCCGCCGTCTGCTGGTTCTCGTCGACGTTGAGGCTGACGATCTTCAGGTCGTCGCGCTCGGCGTCGATCTCCTCGAGCACGGGGTGGACGACGCGGCAGGGGCCGCACCAGGGGGCCCAGAAGTCGACGAGCACGGGGCCGTCGGCCTCGAGGACGTCTGCTTTGAAGGTCGCGTCGGTCACGTCGGTGAGCTTGCCGGTCACTGGTATCCGTCTCCCGTGAGTTGAGTTTCAGCGCCCAATACTTCAAAAAGTATAGCGAGGCCGGGCAACCCCCCGCCACACACCCTTATGTTGCCGAGTATGACGAACGCGGAGATCGCCGCCGCCCTCGAAGAGCTGGGCGTCCTCTACGAGCTGGACGGCGCGGTGAAATACCGCGTGCTCGCCTATTCGAGCGCCGCCAAGGCGATCCGCGAGAGTCCGCTCTCGGTCGCCGAGCTGGCCGCGGCCGGGCGGGCAACCGAGATCCCCGGCGTCGGCAAGACGCTGGCGGAAAAGATCGACGCCCTGCTGGACACCGGCGAGATCCCCGCCGCGGTGAAGCTGAAGGCGAAATTCCCGCCGACGCTGATCGAGGTGACGCGGGTGGCGGGGGTGGGGGCGAAAACCGCCCGGCTTCTCTTCGAGGAGCTGGGGGTCGCTTCGCTCGAGGATCTGAAGGCGGCCGCCGAGGCGGAAAAGGTGCGCGACGTGAAGGGCCTCGGTCCGAAGGCGGAGGAGAACGTGCTGGCGGCGTTGGAGCGGCTGGGCGAGCCGGGCGAGGGTCCCGGTCGTCTGTTGCTCTCGGCGGTGCGGCCGATCGCCGAGGAGCTGGCGGCCGCCCTGCGCGAGCACCCCGCCGCCAACCGGGTGGAGGTGGCGGGCTCGGTGCGGCGCTGGGCCGAGACCTGCAAGGACGTCGACCTGATCGCCACCGCCGAGCGGCCGCAGGAGCTCGCTGAGCATCTCGCCGGCCACGAGCTGATCGCCGCCGCCGGCAAACCCGGCCCGAACGGGGTCAGGGCGCAAACCCACAACGGGATCTCGGTCGACCTGCGGATCGTCCCCCCGCATGCATTCGGCAACCTGCTGCAGCACTTCACCGGCTCCCAGGCGCACAACGTTCAGCTCCGCGAAGAGGCGGTGGCGCGCGGGCTTTCGGTCTCCGAGCACGGGATCACCGATACGGAGAGCAGCGAGGTGACGCTCTGCGCGAACGAGGCGGAGGTCTACGACCGGCTCGGCTACGCGTACATCGAGCCCGAGCTGCGCGAGGGGCGCGGCGAGTTGAAGGGGGCGCGCGAGCGCAAGCTGCCCGACCTCGTCTCGGTCGAGGACATCCGCGGCGACCTGCACTCCCACACGACCCTCTCCGACGGCCGCAACACGCTGGAGGAGATGGCCGAGGCGGCGCGCGAGCGCGGCTATGCCTACATGGCGATCACCGACCACTCGGCCAGCCACGGTTTCGGCGATCATGTAACCGCCGAGCGCCTGTGGGAGCGGGTCGAGGAGGTGCGGGAGTGGAACAAGGGCAACCGCGGCTTCCGCCTGCTCGCCGGCTCGGAGGTCAACATCGGCCTCGACGGCGGGCTCGACTACCCCGACGACCTGCTCGACGCGCTCGACTGGGTCGTCGCCAGCGTCCACACCTCCTTCTCGATCTCGGCGGCGGCGATGACCGAGCGGGTCCTGACGGCGATCGAGAACCCCCACGTCAACTGCATCGGCCATCTCACCGGTCGCCTGATCGGTCGGCGCGAGCCCTACGGCATCGACGTCGAGGCGGTGGTCGAGGCAGCGGCGGGCGCCGGCACGATGCTGGAGATCAACGGCAACCCCAACCGCCGCGACCTCTCCGAGCACCACGCCCGCCTCGCCCACGAAGCCGGCGCCACGATCGTCCTCAACACCGACGCCCACGGCGTCGACACCCTGGACAACA
>DASSXC010000116.1:0-2305 GCA_035704205.1 Solirubrobacterales bacterium
GGCCGCCTGCTCGCCTATGCCTATCTCGGCCACCGCTTCTTCAATCCGATCCTGGTCAGCCGCGGTCTCGCGCGTACGCTGACGATTCCGCCGAATGACCGCTTCGCAGGCCGGTTTCGGCGGCTCGAGCTGAATGCGGCGCGGGCCGGGCGCGGCCTCTGGGGCGCATGCTGATCGTGACCATTGTCACTCTTTAGCTCTGCATCTCCTCGTGCAGCTTTGCTACGGTCCGCCGCGGTCGCCACGCGGCCATCCTCTATGAGAATGCGTCAAAGCATCAACCAGTTCGAGGTTGCCTTCGAGCAGGAGACGACCTTGGAGCGCCGCCGTCGCGAGCAGCTGCGCCGTCGCGCAGCCAACCGGTCGCGTGAGCGGCGCATGACCCGCAACGAGCAGCACGGCAAAGTGCGCTTCAGCGTGCTTGCCGTCTGTTTGACGGCAACGGTGATCGTCGTCGTCGTCTCGATGTTCGAGGCCCTCTCCTTCCTGATGGCCTAAGGCCGCGCTCCCGCTGTGACTCCCTCGATCCAGGTTGAATAGACTCGCGCGCCGATGGCACGACGCTCACTGAAGCCACAGCTCAATCAGATCCGCGCCTGGGTGCGGCAGGGCCGCACCGACGCCTGGATCGCCCACCAGCTCGAAGTCTCGGCTTCGGAGCTGCGCGAGTTCCGCAAGCAGCACGACCTCACGCCCGACGGCGAGGACGCCGGCGGCACCGAGGTCGACCTTCGTGACGAGATCGAGGCGGAGGTCGAGGCCGCGACGGCCGAAGAGGCCGCCGAGGAGGCGGAGGTCGAGGCGGAGGAGCCCGAGGAAGACGAGGGCGACGAGGAGAAACCAGCTCGCAAAGAGCGCAAGGCCGAGGGTGACGGCGAGGATACGAGCGACGCTCGCCCACGGCGCCGGCGCCGGCGTGGCAGGCGCGGCGGCCGCGGTAGGCGCAAAGAGATCGAGGCGACCTTCGACCACGGCGAGCGGGACGGCTACGGCCTCTGGCTCGACGCGACGGTCAAGGACAATCCCGTCTACACCGAGCACTGGGCCGGCAAGCGCGAAGTCACGGTCCGCATAGACGCGGACCAGATCGTCATCCGGCGCGCTGGCGAGACCAGCCCAGGCGACGACGGCGACTCAGACGAGTAGCTGGCGGCCGCCGGCGAAATCGGTCGCCCCGCGCAGGTATAGCCAGAAGGCCGCATCGGCCAGCGAGCGAGAGTCGGTCGCCAGCCCAGGTGCGGCGTCCATAGCCACCTGCAGGCACCAATCGGTTCCCCGCCCGTAGAGCTCCGCCAGCTCGCCCGCGGCAAAGGTGGGCCCGATCCGGCGCCGCAGCTCGTCCTGAATCGCAGCAACCACCCGATCGGCCTGGCGTCGCTCGCGCGGAGCCTCGATCGCCCGCAGCGTTCGCATCCCCTCCTCCCACTGAAAGAGCGCGTTCTCGAGCGGATAGGCCATGCGATGAGGTTACCCAGACGGCTGCTGCGGAATCCGGCGCAGCGGCGCGTTGCGTGGGCCGCAGCCGGCGGGATCGAGGGGACCGCGAACACGCCAGACGGTGACCGGGCCGCTGCGATCGATCGGGGCAACCGCGGGCTCGCCGCGCAGCCAGCCCGCCTCCGGTGAGGTGACCGGCTTACCAGGCTCGACGAAGTTGAGGAGAGGGGCGGTGACCAGGTAGTCGAGGTCGGCGGCGTTGACCGCTTCGCGGAACTCGGCGCAGGTCGGAATCGCGTTGAAAGCGCCGTGCGGGCCCTCGACGCCGAGATAGGGCACGCGGTTGGAGAGGTCGGTGCCGTAGAAGCCGTACTGGAGGAAGCCGGCGGTGGTGCCGGCGAGGCCGATGCCGGCATTGCTGATGTCGCGGGCCCAGCGGTAGGCGGAATCGAGGTGCATGCCGGGGATCGCCGTTTCGGCGTTTGCGTTGGCGAAGCGGTCATTCAGGTAGTCGCGCTGGACGGGGTAGCCGATCGCGGCCACGGCGACGGCAAGCGCTGCGAAACCGGCGACGACCAACCCCCGCGAAGCCCCCCGTTGCCTGGCAAACAACAAGGCCGCCGGAATGAGGACCACCAACAGGGCGATCAGCCAGGCAGAGAGGCGATCGGGGTCGCGCAGGACGGCATCCGGGCGGTCGGTGATGACCAAGATCGCGATCAGGGCGATGAGGGCAAGGGCTGGGAGGTCCCAACCGCGGGTCCCGTCGTGGGGGAGGGGCGCCGGGCCGGCGCTGGGTTTTTCGCCTTCGAGTTTTGCGGCCGTCCGAGATGGCAAGTGGGGCGAAAAACGGGACGCCGCGCCTGCC
>DASSXC010000117.1:0-14893 GCA_035704205.1 Solirubrobacterales bacterium
CGCCGCGGGGCCCGGCGTCGAGCGCGTCGCCGTCGGCGATCGGGTGCTCGGTTGTTTCCACGTCGCCTGCGCCACCTGTGCCGCCTGCCTGCGCGGCGACTACCACCGCTGCGAGCACGGTCGCACCTTTGGCCACGGCTCCCACCTGGGCGACCTGCAGGGCGCCCAGGCCGAGCGGTTGCTCGTGCCCCGTGCCAACCTGACCCTGCGCAGGGTGCCGGAGGGGATGTCGGACGAGGTGGCGCTGTTCGCCGGCGACGTGATGGGCACCGGCTACCACGCGATCGCCCACGCCGGGACGAAGGCGGGCGACACGGTGGCCGTGCTCGGCCTTGGCCCGGTCGGGCTCTGCGCGGTCCAGGCTGCCCTGGCGGCGGGCGCTGCCCAGGTCTTCGCGATCGACTCGGTCGAGGAGCGCCTGGCGATGGCGAAGCGCTTCGGCGCGATCCCACTCCACCTCGCCGAGGACGAGCCGAAGCGCGCGGTGCGAGCCGCAACCGAGGGCCGCGGCGTGGACGTCGTCGTCGACGCGGTCGGCGATCCCGGTCCGCTGGCGATGGCGGTCAGCCTCTGCCGCGACGCCGGCACGGTCTCCGGGATCGGCGCCTATGCCGGCAAGGGCGAGGTGCCGCTCGGCCTGGCCTGGCTCAAGGGCCTGACCCTGCGCCTCGGTCTCGCCAACGTGATCGCCCACGTCGATCGCGTCCTCGGCTTGCTCGAGGCAGGCAAGCTCGACCCCTCGCCCCTCGTCACGCACCATATGAAGCTCGACCAAGCCGGTGAGGCCTATGAGCTCTACGACAATCGGGAAGCGCTCAAGGTGGTTCTGACGCCGTGAGGCCGCCGGCGCCGGCCGGTGATTTGTGAAATCCGGCGTTTCTCTCTACAGTTGACCAGTGCGGGTGAGGCGCCTTGCATCGGCAGCGGCAATTGTCGGCCTGGGCGCGCTGAGCTTCAGCAGCAGCGCTCAGGCCTGCTCTTGCGTGCCGATGTCGCGAAGCGAGGCGATGCAGCGGGGGGACGCGGCGATTGCCGGGCGCCTGGTGGAGGTCGTTCCCAAGGGGCGCCTTCACGCGATCTATCGCTATCGGGTGCAGCGTGTCTATAAAACCGGCGCAGGCATCCGGCGGGGCCGGGTCATCTCTGTGCGCAGCGCGCGTGATTCCGCGGCCTGTGGTCTGCCAACCAGCACCGGGCGCCGCTATGAACTTGCGCTTTCGTGGTCGGGAGACGGCTGGACCAGCGGGCTATGCGCCCTCCTGCGTGGGCGTGACTGTGCTAGTTGACTAACACACTTTTCTCATCTACTGTGTCTTTCGAATGGCACAGCAGATTTCGCATGAGCCCAACCCGTTTGCGATCGATCCCGGCGATGAGCTGCCGGTCGGCCTGCAGTTGACCTGGCGCCTGCGAGCCCTGATCGCCACCGGCCGCCTCGCTTCCGGCGAGCGCCTGCCGAGCTTTCGCCAGCTCTCCGAGTGGGCTGGGCTCAACGTGAACACGGTGCGCGCCGTCTACGCCGGGCTCGAGGCGGAGGGGCTGGTGGTCAGCCGCCAGGGACAGGGCACCTTCGTCGCCGAGGGAATCGAGGCGGCGGCTCAGCTCGAGGAAATAGCCACCGACGCGCTGCGGCGTGCCAACGAAGCCGGCCTCAGCCTGCGCGATCTGGCGGTTGTCGCTTCGGCCTGCGCCAGCATGCCGGGGGCGCTCGACGAGGTCGAGGCCCGCCCACGGGAGAGCCTGCCGGATCTGGCCGAGGAGAGCGAGGCAATCGAGGTGCGCCGCGAGCTGCGGCGCCAGATCGCCCGGCTGGAGGCCGAGCTTTCCGGCTACCCGGCCGATCTTCCCCGCGACCTGCCGACCGCGCCGCGCCGGGCCAGCGCCCACGTCGCCGGGGTCGAGGAGCTGGAGCAGACGCGGGACACGCTGATAGCCCAGCTGTCGGAGGCCCAGCGGGCGGCCGAGCAGCGGGCCCGGCAGGCAGGGCGCCAGAGACTGCAGAGCGCCAGTCCCCTCGAGCGGGCGATGAGCTGGTGGCGGCACAGGCTGTAGCGCGGGCGTTCCTGCCCGCGAAGTCGTTCTTCGAGGAGGTGGGGGCGATGATGATCCTCACCGCCAGGACGCTGGTCGCCGCGGTCAGGCCTCCCTATCCGTATGGCGAGGAGCTGGTCGGCCAGTTCCTCTTCGTGCTGAAGCTGTCGTGGTTCCCGATGACCGTGTCGACCTTCGCCCTCTGCTTCGGCGCGCCGGGCCTGCAGGCGGCGGGGGTCCTCGACCTGATCGGCTCCCTCGACCGGCTCGGTGGCTTCTTCGTCGTGACCGCGGTCCGCTTCATCGGGCCGATCGTCACGGCGGCGGTCGTCGCCGGCGTGGCCGGCACCGCGATCACCGCCGACCTGGGCGCGCGCAAGATCCGCGAGGAGCTCGACGCCCTGCAGGTGCTCGGCGTCGATCCGGTCAAGAACCTGGTCGTGCCGCGCTTCGCCGCGCTGATGGTGATCACCGGGCTGCTCGACGTCTTCGCGATCGTGTTCGGCCTGACCGCCGGCATGGCGGCCTCGCTCCTCTACGACGAACCGCTCGGCGGCTTCTTCGCGACGCTCTTCACCAACGCGCTGATCACCGATATCTGGGGCTCGGTGCTGATGTGCACGCTGTTCGGTGGGATCATCGCCGTCGTCTGCTGCTACAAGGGGATGACGGCGTCGGGCGGGCCGGCGGGCGTCGGTCGCGCGGTCAACCAGGCCGTCGTGATCGCCTTCATGGCGTCCTTCTCCTTCCTCTACGTGTTCTCGGCGGTCCTGCTCGCGACCAATCCGGAACTGCAGTCGATCCGGTGAGGTCGGACCGAACCCGATGATCGGCTGGCTCGACACCCCGCGCGCCTGGCTCGACTCCTTCGGCGCGATCGCGCGCTTCGCCTCCCGGGTTGCCGGCCTCGTCCTCTCCGGGCGGGTCCTGCGCTTCTTCGGCGAGAGCCTGCGCCAGGCGGGGATCCTGATCCTCGGCTCGGCCCTGATCGTCTGGGCGTTTGTCTTCATCCTCGGCCTCCAGTGCGGATTGATCGGCGCCTACTTCAGCCGCTCGATCGGCGCCCCGGCGAACGCCGGCCTGTTCTCCGCCTACTGCGACCTGCGCGAGGGCCTGCCCTACGCCTTCGGCTACATCCTCGCGGCAAAGGTCGGCACGGGGATCGTCGCCGAGCTCGGCGCGATGCGAATCTCGGATGAGATCGACGCGCTCGAGGTGATGGGGATCCCACCGGTCACCTTCCTCGCCGCCACCCGCCTGCTCGGCGCCTGGATCGCGATTCCCTTCCTCTACCTGGTGGGGATCGGGATCGGCTACCTGGCCAGCTACGTCGCGGTGGTCGAACAGGTGGGCGACGTCTCCTCGGGCGGCTACCTGCTGATCTTCTGGACCTTCCAGGACTACGTCGACGTGATCTTCAGCTTGACCAAGGCGATGGTGATGGCGACGATCATCGTCACGGTCGGCTGCTACTTCGGCTACACCGCCTCCGGCGGGCCGGTGGGGGTGGGCACGGCGACCGCCAAATCGATGGTCGTGAACATCATCATGGTCAACATCATCGGGATGCTCGGCACGCTGATGTTCTACGGCGCCAACCCGCGCACGCCGATCGGCGGCTGAGCCCGGGCGGGCGGCCATCCTCGGCTTTCGGGGAACTCCGTCACTTATAGTTTGAACAGTCCGATTTGTGGAAGCATGAAGGCAATGGCACCTTTGGGTGATTCGGAGATCGAGGCCAGGCTGGCGGAGCATCCGGGCTGGGAGCGTGAGGGTTCTTCCATTCGCAAGGGCTTCAAGCGCGGCGACTTCGTCGGCTCGGTGAACTTCGTCCAGGCCCTGGTCGAGCCGGCAGAGGCGATGAACCACCACCCCGACCTGGAGATCTCCTGGGACACCGTCACGGTCTCCCTCTCCACCCACTCCGACGGCGGCGTCACCGCGGCCGACTTCGAGTTGGCGGGCAGGATCGACGCTTTGGCTTGAGGCGGCTGGTTGGTCGCTACGGTGAGCGGGTGGCCGACGAGCTGGTAATCGACGACGGGCTCTCGATCCCTACGAGCGAGATCGAGCTGCGGGCGAGCCGCTCCTCGGGGCCGGGGGGTCAGCACGCCAACGTCACCGCCTCTCGCGTGGAAGCGGTCTTCGACGTACGGGCGTCGGAGGTGCTTGACGAGGCGCAGCGGCAGCGCCTGCTGGAGCGGGCCGGCGGAGTCATCACCGCCGTCGCCCAGGAGTCCCGCGGTCAAGCGCGCAACCGCGAGCTGGCGCTGGAGCGGCTGGCGGAGAAAATCGCGACGGGGCTCGTCGTGCCGCGCCGGCGCCACCCGACCAAGC
The DNA here is from genome assembly GCA_035704205.1 of Solirubrobacterales bacterium. Lineage (GTDB taxonomy): Bacteria > Actinomycetota > Thermoleophilia > Solirubrobacterales > 70-9 > VRUE01. The sequence goes on from DASSXC010000117.1 coordinate 4,369, forward strand.
CGGGTCGCGCCGCGAAACAGCGCCGGCTCGAGCGCAAGCGCCAGCTGGGTGAGCGCAAGCGGCAGCGGCGACGCCCCGCCGCGGAAGACGAGTGATTGGCAGACTTGTGGGGTGGCGAAGCGCAAGCAGAGGCGGCCTCGACGGAAGGCGGCGACGGTCGACTACACGGATGCGGAGGGCAATGTCCTGACCCTGCGGCAGTCGCTGAGCAGGGGCACGATCGCCAAGCTGGGCGAGGGACCGAGGACGGCGGCGACCACGCAAGAGGATGCCTGGCACCGCCGCTCGGAGCTGCTCTTCGAGCGGCTCGCCGTGCGCTGGGAGATCGCCGGCCTCCCCCTTGACGACCAGAAGATGCTGCTCGGTCGCTACCGGATGGCCGACTCCGCCACCCAGGAGTGGGTGCGGCGCACGGTCGATGGGCACATCGAGCGCTTCATTCCCGAGTTGGCCGGGTAGGGTCGAATTGGGACCAGCGACGAAAGGAGACCGGATGCTTGCGGACGCGAAAGCCACCAGTGGATTTGCCGTCGACGACGCTGACGCGGCGAGGAGCTTCTACACCGAGACGCTGGGACTGGAGCTGGCGGTCCTCGACGAGGAGAACGGCGTCCTGGCGCTCAAATTCGCCGACGGCCACGACGTCTTCGTCTACCGCAAACCCGACTTCGCCCCCGCCACCTACACGATCCTCAACTTCGAGGTCGACGACGTCGACGCCGCCGTCGACGGCCTCTCCTCGCGCGGGGTCAGCTTCGAGCGCTACGACGGCTTCGAACAGGACGCCAAGGGCATCGCCCGCGGCCCGGGCCCGGCAATCGCCTGGTTCAAAGACCCCGCAGGCAACATCCTCTCGGTTCTCCAGCAGCCTTAGGGGGGGAGAGTTTCCGTCGCTGTGCCCTTAGACGTATGTGAATCTTGCGATTTCCATAGCCTCTCCCTATTCTTTACCTATGCCCAAAAAAGTAAAGAAGGGAAGCCAGACCAAGATCTCCGCGAAGCATCAGGTGACGATCCCCGCTGGCGCCTTCCACGCGGCCGCCCTCGCGAGGGGCGATGTCCTTCGGGTCGAGGCCGCTGGGGCGGGCCGGATCGTGCTCTCCCGTGTGGAGGAGATGGTTGATCGCTATTCCGGTTGCCTTGATACGGGTGGCGATCTGCGCAAGCGGATCGCGGGGCTTCGCGACGAGTGGCGGTAGTGCTCGACTCCGACGCGGTGGTCGGCTTCCTCGACTCTGGGGATTCGCTCCATCATGCCGCTGACACGGCGGTTCGAGAGCTGGTTCGCGAGCAACCGCTGGTGGTCTCAGCCGTCACTTACGCAGAGGTGCTCACCGGCGCTCGCTTGGGCCACCATGAGGAGGATCAGACGCGGGGCTTTTTCTCCCGACTGATCTCGGAGGTCCTTCCGGTCGACACCGAGATCGCCGATGCCGCGGCCGCCCTGCGCGCAGAGCATCGTGCCCTGCGAATGCCCGATGCTCTGATTCTCGCCACCGCCTCGACCAACCCGGATGTCGGCCTGGTCTTGAGCGGGGATGCCCAGGCAGCCAAGGTCGATGGGCTCGACTGCCAGGTGCGCAGGCTCAGCCCAGCAGCTTCGCCTTCTGGGCGGCGAACTCCTCCTCGGTGAGGATCCCCTGGGCTTTCAGTTCGCCGAGCTCCTTGAGCTGATCGATCGTCGATTGCCCGCCTTCGGCGGCGGGGGTGGGTGGAGCGGCGGGAGCAACGGGCGCCTGCTGTGGTTCTTCCTGCTGTGCCCAGCGTTCTCCCTGGCGGCGCGAGACCCGATTGCTCACCGCGGTGGCGGTCCCGGCGACGACCGCGGTCCGTGCGACTCCTCGAAGCAGTCCTGGCATGACGTTCTCCTTTTCTCTCTAAGAAGCCGTCTCCGCCGCGTCTAGCGCGGCGAGCAAGGCTTGGGTTGGGATGCGGCCGCTGGCGACCAACTGGCCACCCGACCGGCGCACCGCGGTTGCAAACGGGGCGGCCCAGCGGTTCTCGAAAACAAGCAATGCCGCCGAGGTCCCGGGCTCGAGCGCGCCGGCCGCCTCGCCGATGTCGTCATCCGAAAGCAGCCCCGAAGAAGCGCCCTCGAAGGCGGCGAACGCCTCCACCTCGCCACCCAGATCAGAGATCTCCAGCGCAGCCACGGAACCGTCCTCGCCCTTGGCGATGAAGGCAAGGTCGATGATGCGGATCAGGCCACGATCGACAAGATCGATCAAATGCGGAGCCGCCTCGCCGGTCGGCTGCCGCCCCGGCCACTCGACGAGCAAATAGTCAATCGGACCCATCTCGCTGATCTCATCCGCGGTCAAGCCTGACCCCTTTCATGTCGAGTTATGCGCCAGAAAATTCCGGCAACGGGACCATAGCGACGCAATCGAAAAGACGAAACTCCGGTGCCGGTTAGCTACCTTCGAGCAGTCGTTCAAGCGCGCGGCCAACCTGCCGGTAGATCTGTTCCTCGTCGCCATATGGAACCTTGAGTCCGATGCGAATGACCTCAGCTTTCGTCGGTCCATCCTCGCCGGGAAGCAGTCGATAGATGATTCGGTAGCGAGGGTCCGTGTCACGCCTCTCATCGAAGTAGAGCTTGCGGCAGTCGGAGAGGTTGCCGGTGCTGAACGCAAAGCCACATGGCTTGCCGAGCTTCGGGTTTTCCTTCGAGACCTGGGCGAGCAGTTCAAGCGCCCGGCGCTGCAGACCTTTGGAGGGAAGGTCGAGAAGCTGCTGCTTGGCGGTGGGGTCGAAGAATTCGACCCGGAGCCGTGCCACCTACAGGCCGAACTCCGCTGGATCGAAACCTGCCTCGCGAGCTACATCGTCCAACTCGACCCGCTTGCCGGTGTCCTGTGCAATGGCTTCGCGAACCTCCTCCGATGCGACTAACTCATCCAGGATTTCCGTCTGCCACTCGTATCGCTCGTAGGAGAGGATCACCCCCTCGGGTTTCCGATGCGAGCCGAACACAACAGGCTCTGCCCGTCCTCCTGTCTCGCGAAAAAGCTTCAGATAGCCGGAGAGCTGATCTCTCGCCTCTGCGCTTGGAATCACGTTTTGCCGAGCTGCCATGGTCAAACCCTATCAAAATATGTACGGATACTTGTACATCTTTACACAGCAAGGAGAGCCAGACCATGGGCGCGGCTGGGTTCGAACCAGCGACCTCTCGCGTGTGAGGCGAGCGCTCTCCCACTGAGCTACGCGCCCGGGAGGAGGGGGATCTTACGGGGAGGTGGGCTTGGGCGGTGTCGAGCGTGGGATGGACCGCTGGTCGAGGGTGCCGCATGGACATGTGTCCAGAATTGCTTAGGAGGAGTGCTTAATTTTAGGTAGATGGGCAGAGTTCTCGGGCATGTCGATCAACCGGAGAGGAGCTACCGATGCGACTGACGAGAACTCGATTGCGGGGCGTGGTCCTGGCGGGAGCCATTTGCGTGTCCTTGCTCGCTGTAGGCGGCTCCGCCCCTGCGGCGACCGTCACCTATCCGGGCGGAGGAAGCGGGTTCGACGACGGCGGGGAAGGGTGGAGCGCCGGCTCTGCCTCCTGCACTCCCGCCGAACTGCTCTGCTCGTCCGAAGCCGTCTACGACGCGACGACCGGCAGGCCGCCGGGTTCGATCGCGGCGAAGACGACCGTCACCCTCAACCTGGTCGGCCTCTTCAAAGGCATCGCCACCTGGAACTCGCCTCAGTTCACGGTCCCGGTTGACTCGATTACCGACGCGAAGGTTCGATTGGATCACGCCTTCGACCCCGGCGGCCTGGTCGACGTGGAACCGGTTGCGAGCTACGAAGTCACCCTCTCCGACCTCACCAGCGGCGCCTCGACGACCGCCCTGACCGGCGCGCTCGACGGCGAAGACAACGCCTTCACGGCCTCCAGCGCGCCGGTGGCGGTGGTCGGCGGGCATACCTACCGGCTCACGATCGACACCGAAACCGCGCAGAGCACGCTGGCGCTCTCGCTGCTCAGCGGCACGGCGAGCCTGCGCTTCGACAACGTCGGCCTGACCGTGCAGTCCGCCTCCGTTGGCGGTGACAAAGGCGGCGGTGGCTCCGGCGGCAAAGGCTCGGGCTCGCTCTCCGACAGGCGCCTCTTCTCCCTGTTCAGCGCGGGCTCGGCGTCCGGCCCCGCCGTGCTCAAGGGCAACCGGCTGCTGGTCAGGGTGAGCTGCCCGGCCAAGATCGGCCACGCCTGCCGGATCGCCGCCCAGGGCCTGCTCAGCAAGCGCAAGCCCGCCACCGGCAAGCGCACCGTCAAGGTCGGCGAGGGCAAGGGCAAGCTGGTCGCGCTCTCGGTCAAGCCGAGGGCCCGCCAGAAGCTCGCCAAGCGCAAGCGGCTTCTGGTCCGCGAGCGGGTCAGCGCCGGCAAGGCGCGGGCGACCGTCTACAAGCAGCGCAAGCTGATCCGGCGCGGCTGAGTGAGCCGCTCAGGCGACGGCCTGTTCCCCAGTGGGGAGCGGGCCGTCGCCTGGTGGTCCCGTCTCGCCCGCCGCGACCGCCCGGTTCTGAAACGCCAGGGCGACGAAGGGGAAGATCAGGGTCGAGAGCATCGCCGCGCCGACCAGGCCGGCCGCGGTCGAGGATCTCATCTCGCCCGCTTCGATCGCGATCGTCGTGATCGCGACAACCAGCGGCAGCTCGGTCGCCGAGTAGAAGGCGAGCGCCGCGCGCTGGCGCGCTTGCAGCACGCGGCGGTAGAGGAGCATCGCCGGCAGGCCGCGGACGACCAGGAAGAGGCAGAGGAACAGCAGCAGCTTGAACAGCGCGGTGGCGGAGCCGAGCGCGGCGAGGTCGAACTCGATCCCGCTGGTGACGAAGAAGAAGGGGACGAAGAAGCCGAAGCCGACCGCGGTCAGCTTCGACTCGAAGACCTGCAGCTCGTGCCCCTTCAGGGACAGCCGCACGATCATCCCGGCGACGAAGCCGCCGAGGAGCACGTCGAGGCCGAGCTTGCCGGCGAGCAGGACGAGGCCGAAGACCAGCACCACGGTGATTCGCACGGCGAGCTGGCTGCTGGCCTCGAAGGTTCGCTCCAGGGCCGGCCAGCCGCGCCAGGCGAGGCGCACGGAGATCAGCGCGACGGCGATCGCGAGGGCGACGAAGGCGACCAGGATCGCCGCCTCGTGCAGCGGGTTGGTCGTCGAGAGGACCAGGGTCACGAGCAGGATCGGGCCGAACTCGCCGATGCCGCCGGCGGCCAGCAGGTAGGTGCCGAAGCGGGTCTTCAGCTCGCCGTTGTCGCGCAGGATCGGGATCAGCGTGCCGATCGCCGTGGTCGCCATCGCCGAGCCGGTGTAGAGGAAGGAGACGACGATCCCGGCCGCCGCGAGGGCGCCGCCGATCCCGTAGGCGAGGGCGATCGAGAGCAGCCAGCCGATCGCGCCGAGCTTCAGCGGCCTGCCGCGGATGCGCTCGAAGTCGATCTCGTAGCCGGCGAAGAAGAAGAGCATGCCGAGGCCGAGGTTGGAGAAGAAGTCGATGAAGTCGCTGGTGCGGGCGAGGTCGAGGACTTCGGGCCCGACGACGATCCCGATCAGCAGCTCGACCACGACAACCGGCGGGGCGAAGCGGCGCGGCACGACGGCGACCGTGATCGCGGCCACGGCGGCGACCAGGACGATGACGAAGAAGGAGTCGGTGTCGACGTCGATCAAGGGCGGGAGTGATCCTACGGCCGCCGCCGGGTAGGATCGTGCGTGGACCGTGCTAGGCGGGGAATCAGCGGTGCCCTGTAACCCGCAATCCGCTCTAGCGGGGCCGAAAACCGTTCTTAGGGGCTGGCCTTCGGGACCGGTCCGCCGGGGGCGGCGTTGACGGCCGGGTCCTGCGCGACGTGGGCACGTGAATCAGGTCAGGTCCGGAAGGAAGCAGCCTTAAGCGGAAGCCGCGGGTGCCGCAGGTAAGCCCGACTCGAGCCAAGCCCGACGGACATGCCTGGGGACCACGCTTCGAAGGCGGGTGCACGGTCCATTTTCAACCCTCGGCGAGCCGCTCGGCGAGCCAGAGGTCACAGAGCCAATCGGCCTGGTTGCCGCCCTTGCGGACGATTTCGATGCCCTGCGGGCCGCCCTCGACCGTGACTTTCCTCCAGCGGGTCGAGTTCGGCGTGCTCTTCAGCGCCGCGACGACGTCCTGCGGCGCCCCGTCGCTCGGCCGCACCCGGCCATCGCGTGATTTCGCCTTGAACGCGGCCACCGGCGCGGCCACCGTGACCTCGCTGCGAGTGGTCGTCTCGGTGCTGCCGAGGCGAACCGAGACGCGCCTTCCGTTGCGCTCGCCCTCGAGCACCAGCGCGCCCTGGATCTTCGGACCGACGCGGCCGGTCACGGCATCGCGCGTCTCGATGCCGACGCTGGGCCGCTCGGTGACCTCGAAGCCGAGCGGCGCCATCGCCACGCCGACGTTCTCGTAGCCGCGGTCCATCTCGCCGCCGGGCATCAGTGCCCGGATGCTGCCCCAGAGCGCGGCGATCACGATCAGCGGGCCGCCGATCAGGAGCGGCACGAAGCTTTCGAGGAAGTAGATCGGCGGGACGGTGAGGAAGATCAGCAGCGTCACCAGCATCGCCAGGTTCTGGCTGCGGCGCCCCGTCTCCCAGCCCGCGGCCCGCGCCTTGACCGCCTCGGGGTCGATCGGCTTTACGGCCATCGCTGCCCAGAGGTCGGGGTCGCTCATCCTCGTCGGGTTGTCGATCTGCCGCCCGCCTTCCGCGGCGGCGCGAGTGCTGCCGCGCGCGTCGGCGCCGGAGACCCGGTTGAGGTCGGCGCGCTGCAGGGCGAAGAGAATGACGAGGAACACCCCGACCACGCCGAAGATCAGCGCGTACGTCGTCTTCGGGCTCGCGTCGCCGCTTTCGGAGCTGAGGCCGATCGCGGCGACGATCGCGGCGACGGCGATGACGCCGAAGATCCCGAACAGCCCCGAGCGCTTGAAACCGCCGAACATGGCGCGCCAGCCTACATCCGCCGACGGGCCGATTCCGGTCGCCATACGTCCCGTTTTCGTCCCGTCGGCGGTCAGTCGATCAAGCGCTTGGTCATCTGGCGGACGGCGATCCGCCACATGACGAAGGCGAAGGCGGCGAGGCCGGCGAAGCGGACGAGGTCGATCGGATCGAAGCCGAAGGCGCCGCCGCGGACGAGTTCGACGAGCTGGTGCAGGGGGTTGAGCTGGGCGACGACCTGAACGCCCTCGGGCAGTTCGTCGATCGGGAAGAAGGCGCCGGAGACGAGGAAGAGCGGGGTGACGAAAAGCGCCGTGACGTAGTTGAACTGGTCGATCTTGGCGACCGTCGCCGCCATCGCGATGCCGAAGCCGGCGAAGCCGAGCGCGGTGACGAGGCAGAACAGCGGCGTCAGCAGCATCCCGGGCGCCGGGTCGAGGCCGAAGGCGATCGTGACCAGCAATGGCACGCAGCCGTAGACGCTGGCGCGCACGCCGATCCAGAGCATCTCGGCGCTGACCAGCTCCTCGACGTCGACCGGGGCGGCGAGGATCGCGTCGTAGGTGTTCTGGAAGCGGTGCTTGACGAAGGTGCCGAACATCGCCGGCAGGGCGCTGGAGAAGATCACCGCGGTGGCGACCATCCCGGTGCCGACGAACTCGATGTAGGGGATGCCATCGACTTCGTCGACCAAGGTCGCGCTGAGGCCGAGGCCGAAGGCGAGCAGGTAGACGATCGGTTCGAGGATGCTGGAGAAGGTGGTGCCCTTCCAGTAGGTGCGGAAGTTGGCCACCTCGCGGCTCATCACGCCGCCGATCGCCGCCGGTTCCAGCCGTCGCAGGCGCGTCCTGCCCTCGCTCACTCGGCCTCCTCCCCGGTGAGGAGGACGAAGACGTCCTCGAGCGAGGCGGCGCGGCGCACCGCGTCGTCCGGCACGGAGCCGTTGCCCGCGTGCTCGGAGCCGACGATCGCGATTGCCGGGCCGGCGGGCCGCACGCGCAGGCCATCGGCCTCGGCCCTCGCCCGTACTTCGGCGAGCCGTTCGGGGGGCGCGTAGACCTCGGCGGTCTCGCGGCCGGCGTGCTCGACGATCAGCTCGGACGGCTTGCCGCGGCTGATCACCTTGCCCTTGGTCATCACCGCGACTTCGTCGGCGAGCCGCTCGGCCTCCTCGATGTAGTGGGTGGACATCAGGATCGTTTTGCCGCGCGAGCGCAGGTCGTCGATCAGGGTCCAGAGCTGGGTGCGGATCTGCGGGTCGAGGCCGACGGTCGGCTCGTCGAGCAGGATCAGCTTCGGGTCGTGGACGAGCCCGCGGGCGAGCAGGAGACGGCGGCGCATCCCGCCGGAGAGCTCGTCGACCGCGTCGCGGCGGCGGTCGCGCAGGCGGGCCAGGTCGAGCGCCCGGTCGACCGCGGCGCCGACGTCGGGCACCCGGTAGAGGCGGGCGAAGACGGCGAGGTTGTCTTCGACGGTGACGTCGACGTCGAGGTTGTCGAGCTGGGGGACGACGCCCATCTCGGCGCGGGCGGCCTTGGCGTCGCCCGGCAGCTCGTGGCCGAGCGCGCGCAGTTCGCCCGCGTCGGGCAGCGCCTGTCCGGTCAGCAGGCGCATCGTCGTCGACTTGCCGGCGCCGTTGGGGCCGAGCAGCCCGAGGCAGATGCCCTCGGGCACGTCGAGGTCGAGGCCGTCGACCGCCGTGATCGGGCCGAAGGTCTTGACTGCGCCGCGAAGTTCGATCGCCGCCATGAGGGCCATGCTCGCATGCGAGACTGCGCGGGTGCTTGACGAGCGCTGGATCAGGGCACTGCACGTGGAGACGATGCGCGAGGAGGAACTGCACGCCGAGCGCGAGCATCACGTCCTCTTCCAGGCCTCGACCATCGGCGCTCTGCTCGACGGCGCCTACGAGGGCGACCTCAGCTTTGCCGAGCTGGCCGAGCACGGCGACCTCGGCCTCGGCACCCTGAACGGGCTGGACGGCGAGATGATCGCGCTCGACGGCCGCTTCTACCGAGCCGACGTCGACGGTGAGGTCAGCGAGGTGGAGGCGGCGGCGATGACGCCGTTCGCGGTCGTCGCTCGCTTCGAGCCCGCGATCGATGTCCATATAGACGGAGCGCTCGATCACGAGGCGCTGCTGGCCCTGCTCGACGAGCTGATCCCCGCCGACGCCGCCTCTTGCGCGATCCGCCTCGACGGCCGCTTCGAGTCGGTCCGCGCCCGCTCCGTCCCGCGGCAGTCACCGCCCTACCGGCCGCTGACCGAGGTGGTCGCAGAGCAGCACGTCTTCGAGCAGACCAGCGTCGAGGGGACGATGCTCGGCTTCCGCTTCCCCGACTACGTCGAGGGACTCGAGGTAAGCGGCTACCACCTCCACTTCATCTCAGCCGACCGCAGCCGCGGCGGCCACGTCCTCGGCTCGAACTCGAACGGGTTGCGAGCCCAGCTGGATCCCTCGAGCGAGCTGCACGTGGAGCTGCCGCCCGCGGTCGATCTGGCTGACCCCGATCTCGCGGCCTCGACCCACGCAGCGGTCGAGGCGGTCGAGCGCAACTCCTGACGCCTTTTGATGCCCATAGGGTCATCAAGGCGACAGATGTTCGTCAGCAGCGACGGTAGAGGAGCCAGGATTCGTTGCCGGCCACGCGGTGGAAGCCGGGGGGGACCGGGGTGTCGAGGCGGGATGGATCATTGGGGTCGAGGATGAAGTTGTGGATCACGAAGGCGCTGGCCGGGTCGAGGAAGTAGCCGCGGCGGGGCTGGCGCTGCTCGGAGGAGCTGACGATCTGCGAGGGCCGCACGTCGAGGTCGAAGGCGAGGCGGGGTACGGCGCGGTGATTGGGCACGGAGATCGGCAGGCAGATCGGCTCGAAGGCGTCGGATTCCGCCAGGTCGCCGAGGTCGGACTCGATCTCGCTCTGGTTGGTGAGGTCGGTATCGACGCGGGAGAGGAGGTCGTACTGGTTCGGTCCCCAGGCGACGAACATCAGCGCGACCAGCACGGCGAATGCCTGCCAGGCGCGTCGCCAGGGGTGGCCGGGCTCCAGCGCGCGCCAGCCGAGCAGGGCGAAGGCGGCGAAGATCGCAAGCAGAGCCGCGGCGAGCATCGTGTAGCGGGGGATGATCGCGAGGCCCGCGCAGGCGAGGATCGCGAAGGCGCCCAGCGCGAGGGCCACCGCCGCCAGGCCGATTGGAGGGTCGGATCCCTCGTAGGGGATGGAAGCGTCCGATCCACGCCGGCGGCGCACGGCGATCGTCGCCGCGATCAGAACCCCGCCGACGGCGCCGACCATCCCTGGCCACTGCAGGACCTCGCCCAGTCGTCGGGGGCCGTAGAGGATGAGGTCGACCGGGCCGGTTTGGCGGGCCAGGGTGTCTACGGTCTCTCGGGTGCCGGTGAATGAGTAGGTGGGGCTACTGGCGGTGATCCAGTCGAATAGGGCCCACAGGACTGGGGCGGCGAGCGTCAGGGCGAGGAGGGCGACAAGCGAAGGGGAAGGGGCGGCAGGGGTGCCCCTCGCCCGGACAAAACGCGGCCTAATTAGGCCGCGTTTTTGAGTATCCGCC
>DASSXC010000118.1:0-14015 GCA_035704205.1 Solirubrobacterales bacterium
CGGCCTGCGGCAGCTGCTGGCGACGGTCCAGGACCCCGAGCTCGGCCTGCTGCTCGACCGCTTCTTCGGTGAGGACTCGGCGACCTGGGCGCGGCTGCGCGACGCGCCGGCGGCCAAGGTCTACCACCAGGCCTACCGCCACGGCCTGCTCGAGCACACGGTCTCCGTCGCTCAGGCGGTCAGCGCGGCGGCCAACTTCTTTCCGGGCATCGACCGCGAGGTCGCCGTCGCCGGCGCCCTCCTGCACGACATCGGCAAGACCGTCGCCTACAACGACGACCCGCTGGCGATCGACCTGACCGACGCCGGCCGCCTGCAGGGCGAGATTCCCCTCGGCTACTACACGGTGCGCCGCGAGATCGAGGAGATCCCCGGCTTCGACCCCGCCCTCGCCCAGGCGGTCCTGCACATCATCCTCAGCCACCACGGCTCGCTCGAGCACGGCTCACCTGTGGTCCCAGCGACCCGGGAGGCCGTCCTCGTCCACATGATCGACAACCTCGGCGGCCGCCTCGGCAGCTTCGACCGCCTCGAGCGCGAGCTGCCCGCCGGCGAGTCCTGGTCGGGCTTCGACCGGGCGCTGTCGGGCTCCGCGTACTTCGGTCAGCGCCAAGCGGCCTAATCGAGTCGCGTTAGAAACGTCTCGTGCAGCGTTCGATCTTCTCGACGTTCTGATTCGCGCGCTTCACGCACTTGATCAAGCGCTGCGGGTTGCCGCCCTGTGCCTTGGTCACCTTGAACGAGCGCTTCACCTGGCGCTCGATCTGCGGCCCGAGGTCCTGCAGCGACTTGCCGATCTGGTTCAGCCCGCTCGACTCGATCGCCTTGTTGGTCGTGTCGAGGACCGGCTTGACGATGAACAGGTAGGCGCAGAAGAGGATGCCCGCGGCGACCGCCAGGCGGATGATGCCCGAGGTCACGTTGCCGAAGAGGTTGCGAAGGATGTCCACGTCGGCGGCACTCTATCCGGCCCGAAAGGGCCAAAATGCGGGATTCGGGCGGCCTTGGCGGGGAGCCGGCCGGGCCGCCCTCACTATCCTGAGCCTCGTGGCAAAGGACACCGAGAAGCTGATCCGCCAGCTCTCGCTGATCTCCTTCCTGATGGCGCAGGGACGGCCGGTCTCGGCCCTGGAGATCAAGCGCGAGGTGGAGGGCTACAGCGACATGAACGACGATGCTTTCGCGCGCCGTTTCTACGCCGACCGGGCCGAGCTGGAGAGCCTCGGCATCCAGCTCGGCGTGGAGAAACCGGGCGAGGGATTCTTCGAGGCGGAGCTCTACTCGCTGCCGCCGGAGAACTTCTACCTCGACGCGATCAAGTTCTCCGACGACGAGCTGGCCTCGCTGAGCACGGCGCTCTCGCTGCTCACCGACGGCGGCTTCGCTTACGCCGAGCCGCTGCGCCTCGCCCTGCAGCAGGTCGCCTGGGGGCACCCGAACCCGATCAGCGAGGGCGAACGGGCGCCGGTGGAGATGGCGATGACGGCCTCGGCCGGCGGTCGCGACCTCTCCCAGCGCCTCTCCAAGATCGAGACGGCGATCTCGCGCCGCAAGACGATCGAGTTCACCTACTACACGATGGAGCGCGACGAGACCGAGAAGCGCAAGGTCGACCCCTACCACCTCGTCTTCCGCTCCGGCCAGTTCTATTTGATCGGGCACTCGCACGAGCGCGACGCCGTCCGCGTCTTCCGCCTCTCCCGGATCCAGGGCAAGGTCGGCTACGCCTCCAAGGCCGAGCACGACTTCTCCCCGCCCGAGAACTTCGACCGCCGCGACTACGGCCAGCGCGCCGACTGGCAGCTCGGCGAGATCCGCGGCACCGCGAGGATCTTCGTCCGCGACCGCATCTCCTGGCTGATCGAGCGCGACTTCGGCGCTTACGGCGAGCTGCGCCCGGCCCGCAAGGCCGACGACGCGCCCGGCAAGGGCTCGGTCTTCGAGACCGACTACGCCTCGCCGCGTGAGCTGATCGCCTGGGTCCTGCGCTGGCGCCAGAACGCCGAGGTGCTGGAGCCCGAGGAGCTGCGCGGCGAAGCGCGCGAGCGGCTCGACCTGCTCCACGACCGCCACCGCAGCGATTTCGAACCGGCCGAGGTCGTCGACCGCCCGCTGCGCGAGGCGCCGCCGCGCTCGCGCGGCAACGGCCGCGGCGAGGCCGCGATCCGGCCCGAGCGCTTCGCCCGCCTGGTCACCCTCGCCGGCATGCTGATCGACTCGGCCAAGAAGGGCGAGCGACTGAGCGTCACCGATCTGCGCCAGAGGCTCGAGCTGACCGGCGAGGAGCTGCAGGAGGACATCGACCTGCTCAACGTCGTCAACTTCGGCGGCGGCACCTACGTCCTCTACGCCGAAGTCACGGGCGACGAGATCGAGGTCGACTCCGAGCCCTACGGCGACAACTTCGCCCGCCCGGCCCGCCTGCTGCCGCTGGAGGCGAAGGCGCTGATCGCCGCGATCGACCTCTTCGGCGACCACCTTCCCCAGGGCGGCCTGCAGAGCGCCCGCGAGAAGATCGTCAAGGCGCTCGGCCACGACCCCTCCGAGGAGGGTCTGGAGATCGCCGCCGGCAGCGGCGGCGACAGCGAGGTCGCGCGCGTCGTCAACGAGGCGATCGCCGGCCGCCAGGTACTGGAGATCCAGTACTACAAGGAGAACGAGGACCAGTTCACCAAGCGCCGGGTCGAGCCCTACCGGCTGGAGAACGGTCGCGAGGGCTGGTACGTCGAGTGCTTCGACCTGACCAAAGAGGGCATCCGTCACTTCAAGCTCGACCGGGTCAAAGAGGCGGCGCCGAGCGGCGAGAGCTACGAGCCGCGGCAAGAGGTGGAAGACCTGGCCGGGGTAGAGGGCTGGATGACCGATGGCGAGGTGCCGACCGCCCAGGTCGCCCGCGTCTGGGTCTCACCCGAGCGGGCCCGCTGGCTGCGCGAGGAGCGCACCGTGGTCGAGGAGCTGGCCGACGGCGCGGTCGTCGTCGAGCTGCCCTACGCGGGAACCTCATGGCTGGTGCGCGAGATCCTCCGCGGCGCCGGCGACCTGGTCGTGCTCGAGCCCGACGAGGCACGCGAGGCGATCGTGGCCGGGGTCGCGGCCAGCGCAGCGTGAAGACCCGACCTGCATCGAGGCCCAAATAGGTGCTCGATGCAGGTCGGATGGGGCTGGACGCGATGATGGAGGCGCCGGGACACGCTGAGATCGTGCGGATCGTCGCCCCCAATCCCGGGCCGATGACGCTCGCCGGTACCAACACCTACCTCTACGGTGCCGACCCCTGCACCGTGATCGACCCCGGGCCGGACGATGCCGGCCACCTCGATGCGGTGCGAACCGCGGCTGAGAAGCGTGGCGGCATCGGCCGGGTCCTGCTCACCCACAGTCACGGCGATCACGCCGCCGGGGCGGAGCGGTTCGACGATGTCGTGCTGCCGAGCGGGGGAGAGGAGCACGCCGGCCTGCGCGCCCTGGCCACGCCCGGCCACGCCGCAGACCACGTCTGCTTCCTCACCGCCGACGGCGTCTGCTTCAGCGGCGACCTCGTCCTCGGTGAGGGCTCCACCTTCGTCCCGCCCGACGGCGGCTCTCTCGCCGCTTACATGAACTCGCTGCGCCTGCTGCAGGCCGAGCCGATCGAGCTGATCTGTCCCGGCCACGGCCCCTGGGTGACCGACCCCGCGGCGAAGCTCGCCGAGTACGTCGAGCACCGCGAGATGCGCGAGCGCCGCCTGCTCGCCGTTCTGGATCGCGGCGAGCGCTCCAAGGAAGCGCTGCTCGCCGAGGCCTGGAGCGATGTCTCCACCGAGCTCCGCCCCGCCGCAGCACTGGTGATGGAAGCCCATTTGCAGAAGCTCGACGCGGAGGGCCGGCTGCCTGCCGACCTCTGGGAGTGAACCAGCCGTTCCGGTATGCCTTATGTACGTATTAGGGACAACAGCGCACCAGAACCAATCCTGGCCAGACAGCCAGTATCGTGGCTGAGGTGAATCCCGGGCGGGCGGCACGAACTGGTCTCTTCGCGGGTGCGGTCGGCACCGGTCTGGCCGCTGCCGCGACGGCCGCCGCCTGGCACTGGCTGGCGCGGCGACCGCTGCCGAAGCAGAAGGGCACGACCGTGCTGGCTGGCTTGGAAGCGCCGGTACGGGTCCGGCGCGACCGCTGGGCGGTTCCTCACATCGAGGCGGACAGCGCCCACGACCTCTGGTTCGCCGAGGGGTTCTGCCACGGCCAGGACCGGCTCTGGCAGATGGACTTCTACCGGCGTGCCCTCTCCGGCCGCGTCTCCGAGTTCGCCGGCGAGGAGGGTCTGCCGCTCGACCGGTTGATGCGCACGCTGGGGATGCGGCGCACCGCCGAGTGCGAGGCGGCGAACCTCGACCCGGAGCTCCTTGCCTTGCTCGAGCGCTTTTGCGAGGGCGTAAACGCGGCGGCGGCGAGCGCCAGGGCGTTGCCCTTCGAGATGCAGCTGTTGCGGCTCGATTTCGAGCCCTGGCGACCGGTCGACATCCTCGGCCTCGGCAAGCTGCTCGCCTTCGGCCTCTCGACCAACTGGGAGAAGGAGCTGCTGCGTGCCGACATGACGCGCGAGCTCGGTCCCGAGCTGGCCGCCAAGCTCGACCCCGGCTACCCCGCCGACAACCCGCTCGTCACCCAGGAACCGTGGTCGGGCGACGGCCTCGGCCTGGCCGAGCAGATCGACGCGGTGCGGCACTCGATCGGCATGGCCGCGGAGGCAAGCGGCTCCAACAACTGGGCGGTCAGCGGCGCGCTGAGCGCGACCGGCTCGCCGCTGATCGCCGGCGACCCGCACCTGCCGCCGAGCATGCCGGGCATCTGGTACCAGGTCGGCCTCACCCTCGGCGATCGCTTCGTCCGCGGGGCCTCGCTGCCGGGCATGCCGGGCGTCTACATGGGCCAGAACAACGACGTCTGCTGGACCTTCACCAACGTCATGGCCGACGTCCAGGACCTCTTCGTCGAGCGGGTCGAGGGCGATCGCTACCTCTTCGAGGACGAGTGGCGGCCGCTCGAGATCGTGCGCGAGGAGATCGCGGTCAAGGGCCGCGACGCCCCCGAGGTCCTCGACGTGCGAATCACCCACCACGGCCCGCTGGTCAACTCGGCGCTCGGCGCCGACGACGCCGAGCCGCTCGCCCTGCGCTGGATCACGCTCGACCAGCCGACCGCCTTCAAGGGCATGTTCGACCTGCACGGGATCCGCTCCGGGTCGGACCTGGTGGCGACGCTGGAGGGCCACACCTCACCTGCCTCCAACTTGATCTGGGCCGACCGCCACGGCTCGATCGGCTACAAGCTGATCGGCCGGCTGCCGCTGCGCAAGGGCGGTTGCCCCGATTTGCCGAAGCCGGGCTGGGACGGCGAGTTCGAGTGGGAGGGAGCGGTGCCCTACGACGAGCTGCCCGAGGTGACCGACCCCGAGAGCGGCTTCCTGATCACCGCCAACAACCGCATCGTCGGCGACGACTACCCGCACCACATCACCAGCGACTGGCTCGACGGCTTCCGCGCCCGGCGGATCGAGGACCTGCTGCGCTCCAGCGGGGAGCACGACGTCGAGGACTTCGAGGCGATGCAGTCCGACAACCTCTCGATCCCCGGCCTGGAGGCGGCGCGACGGCTGGGGCGGCTGAAGCCGAGCGGCCAGCGCGAGGTCAGCGCGCTCGAGCGGCTGCGCAGCTGGGACGGGCGGCTCGACCCCGACTCGATCGCGGGCACGATCTACCAGGCCTTCCTGCTGCGACTGGCGCGCGAGGTGGCCCGGGCGGCGATCGGCGACCGCGACCTCTGCGAGCGCTGGCTCGACCGCGCCGACAACGGCTTCACCCCGCACGTCACCTCGCCCTGGCGCTGGCACTCCCACCTGATGGACCTCTGGGAGGAGGGCGACGAGGAGCTGATCGGCCGCCCCTGGGACGGGCTCGTCCTGGAAGCCCTTTCGGGCGCCCTCGACGACCTCGGCGACCGCTTCGGCCCCGACCCCGAGGGCTGGCGCTGGGGCCACGTCCACGAGATGGAGTTCCCCCATCCGTTGGGCGAGGCGAATCCCCTGCTGCGCAGGCTGCTCAACCGCAGCCTCCGCGCCGGGGGCGCCCAGGAGACCGTCAGTCAGATCGCCTACGACCCCAACGACCCCTACAAGGCGGTCTGGGCGCCGAGCTGGCGGATGGTCGCCGACCCCACCGCCCCCGAGCGCTCGCGCTGGCAGATGTTCACCGGCCAGTCGGGCCACCCCGCCAGCCCCCACTACGACGACCTCCAGGCCGACTGGCTGGAGGGACGCACCCAGCCGATGGCCGGTGAGGGCCCCTGGCGAGAGCTCTTGTTAGAGCCCCTGTCGAAATAATCGCGGCCTCCCCGGTCTCGCGCTGATTTCGACAGTGGCTCTAATTTTGCGTTTTAGGCGCCGAACCGCCGAAACGTTCGCCTCGTGGAATGGTTGGGAGGTAGATGCGGCGTTTCATTCTTTGCCTGCTCACGCTGGCCGTGCTGTTGCCTGCCACTGCCAATGCCAAGACCGTCCCCTTCAACGGGGAGCGGGTCGCCGTGCCCGCGGGGTGGCCGGTCGTCCGTCTTGCCGAGCGGCCGCGGACCTGCGTGCGGCTCGATCGCAAAGCCGTCTATCTGGGCACGCCCGGTGCGCAACAACGCTGCCCAGCTGATGCGATCGGGCGGCGGCGGGCGATCCTGGTCGATCCGAGGGCCCGAGCGCGGGCGGCGCGCGCCGAGGCGCGGGCGAGCCGGGTTCGGCCCGCCCATATCTCCGCGGCCTCGGAATACACCGGCCTTGGCTTCGACGCCTGCACGGCACCCTCGCGGCGCTCGATGTCGGCCTGGGCGGCATCGCCCTACCGGGCGATCGGCGTCTACATCGGCGGCGGCAACCGCGGCTGCTCGCAGCCGAACCTGACCACGAGCTGGGTCGCCGAACAGACCGCCGCCGGCTGGAGCCTGATCCCGACCTACGTCGGCCTGCAGGCGCCGACCTCGAGCTGCGGCTCCTGCGCCAAGCTGAGCACGTCTGCCTCCACCGCCGCCGCGCAGGGAGCCGAATCGGCAGACGACGCCGTCGAGGCGGCCAAGCTCGTCGGGATCGGCGAAGGCAGCCCGATCTACTTCGACATGGAGAGCTACGCGCGGACGTCTAGCGCGACCAACGCGACGCTGACCTTCCTCGGCGCCTGGACGACCCGCCTGCACGCGCTCGGTTACGACTCCGGCGTCTACAGCAGCAGCGCTTCGGGCATCGCCGACCTGGCCGCCAAGCTCGGCGGCAGCTACCCACTGCCGGACGACCTCTGGATCGCCAACTGGAACGGCCGGACCAGCACGGCGGACCCCTACGTCCCCGCCAGCGCCTGGGCCGACCACCAGCGGATCCACCAGTACCGCGGCGGCCACGACGAGACCTACGACGGGGTGACGATCAACATCGACAACAACTACGTCGAAGGGGCGACGGCGGGGACCGCGTCCTCGAACGACGACCCCAGGGGCAACTTCGACTCGGTCAGCTCGCCGGCGCCCGGCCAGGTGCAGATCTCCGGCTGGGCCTTCGATCCGAACGCGCCGCTGTCGCCGATCTCGATCAGCGCCTACCTCGGCGGCAAGGTCGACGAAGGCGGCGCGTCCGGCTACGAGCTGGGACCGATCGCGATGCAGGAACGCACCGACCTGCTCGCCCTCTTCCCCCGCGCCGGCGCCGCCCACGGCTTCGACGTCAGCTTCCCGGTCGTCGGCAGCGGCCGGCAGCGGCTCTGCGTCTACGCGCTCGACGTCGGGCCGGGATCCGACGAGCTGCTCGGCTGCCGCAAGGTCGGTGTGCCGGTGCCGATCTCCGTGCTGCGGACCAGGGCCGTCGGCAACGCCGTCCGGGTCACCGTGCGCTGCGATTGGCCGCTGGGGACCGAGTGCCCGGGACAGATCCTCGTTCGCGGACGCCTCAGGCAGCGCTTCCTCGTCAATCGACGCGGCAGGCGCGTCGTCAGGACGAAGATGGTCCGACGGTCGATCGCCCGCCGGGCCTTCCGCCTCACCGGTGGCAGGTCGCACACCTTCCACATCGGCCTCGGTCAGCGCGGCCGTCTGCTCGCCGCGGCAAGCGACCGGCCACAGGCGCATCTCCTGGTTGCGATCCCCGGCGGTCGGGTGGGGCGTCAGCTCAGTCTCAGGTAGCGGTTGCGGCGACCCCCTTGACCGCTCAGTCCCAGATCGCCAACGGCAGGTGTTCCCGGATCGTCTCATCCGCCGTGACCAGCGGCGAGTTGGCGACGATTGCGTGGGCGGAGATCAGACGGTCGAAGGGGTCGCGGGTCCAGGAGAGGTCCGCTGCAGCCTGTCCCAGCTCCGCAATCGATCCATCGGTGACCTCCATGCCTATCTCCTGCCGTAGCGCTGCCAGCATGACGGGTACGGAATCTCGGGCCCTACCCACTTCGTGCAGGTACCTCAGCTCGAGAGCCGCCACCGGCGAGAGGACGGGCGCTCGTTCCTCGATCAGCGTGCGAGCCCTTACCGGGAGCTTTCCCGTCAAGCCCGTGTAGAGCCACAGCGCAATATGGGTGTCAATATGGATCAGGATTCCACTCCGAGGACCAGTCCATGTGGATCAACTCGTCGGGGTCGCCGATGATCGCCCCGTCGCGCCGGGGCAGGTTGTCCAGCTTCGAGCCCTTCTTCTTCTCCGCTTTGGGCGCGATGAGGAGGATCTTGCCGTTGCGCTCGATCTCCAGTGGCTTGCCCGTCTCCAGGACCTCGTCGAGGAGCCGGTAGACGTTGGCGCGCAGTTTTGAGGCGGTGAGAGCCATCCGAGCCTCCAGTGGGTTCGTACGTACGTAAGCCTTATAAGGCGTACGTACGATACCATCCCCGGGCAGCGGACGGATCGGAACGGGTGTGGCTTCCACCTGGAGCTCCATTGCCGCCCACGCTAGGGAGCCCGGACGCGCGAGTGGCGCGCGGAATCAAAAAGTTGTGTGACGGCTAACGCGCGTTAGAGCGGCTGAAGGCGGTGACGGCCTCGACTATCGCCGGCGGGGCCTTCTCGGGGGAGCCGGAATCGAAAGGTGGGTCGGGGTCGTACTCGATGCCGAGCTGGACCGCTTGAGCTATCTCCGGCCCGGCCTCGCGGCCGACGAGGTGGAGGGCCATGTCGATGCCGGCGGTGACGCCGGCCGCGGTGACGATCTTGCCGTCCTCGACGAAGCGGCCGCCGACCGGATCGGCGCCGTACTTGCGCAAATCCTCGAGAGCGAGCCAGTTGGAAGTCGCTCGCTTGCCGTCCAGCAGGCCGGCTGCGCCAAGCACCAAGGCGCCGGTGCAGACGGAGGTCGTCCATTTCGTCTTCGCATCGACCTCACGCAGCCACGAGAGGACCCCTTCGTCGTCCAGCAGGTCGTCGCTGCCCCTGCCGCCTGGGACGAGGACGAGCTCCGGCTCACCGGCCTCGGCGAGCGTTCGATCGACGCTCAGGCCGAGACCCCCTTCGGAGCGGATCTCGCCCCGCTCGATGCCGACGAAGCTGACCTCCCAACCCGGCACGCAGCGGAACACTTCGTAGGGGCCGACCGCGTCCTGGGCGGCGAGCTGCTCGAAGAGGAGGATGGCGATCCGCATGGCCCGATCTTGACAGGCTCGGCGCGGCTCGGACCAAATAGCATCGCCCGGATGGCTTCGACCGACTCAATGGGGCCCGTCTGGCTGATCCTCCCCACCTACAACGAGGCCGGCAACGTCGAGGCGTTCGTGAAGGCGGCGCGCGCGAAACTGCCCAGCTCGGCCCGCGTGCTGATCGTGGACGACAGCTCCCCCGACGGCACCGGCGCGATCGCCGACCGGCTGGCCACCGAGGACGAGAGTGTCGCGGTGCTGCACCGGCCGCACAAGGAAGGCCTCGGACCCGCCTACATCGCCGGTTTCAGGCACGCCCTCGACGCCGGGGCGGGGCTGGTGCTGGAGATGGACTCGGATTTCTCCCACGATCCCGCCTACCTGCCGCGTCTGCTTGCCGCGGGCGAGCGAGCGGACCTGGCGATCGGATCGCGTTACGTCCCCGGTGGGGGGGTTGGCGACTGGAGCGCCCTGCGCCGCGCGATCAGCCGCGGTGGAAGTGCCTATGCCCGCCTGATCCTGGGGCTGGACGTGCGCGACCTCACCGGTGGCTTCAAGTGCTTCCGGCGCGAGGTCCTGGAAGCGATCGACCTCGACTCGATCCACTCGCGCGGCTACGCCTTTCAGGTCGAGATGACCTACCGGACGATCCAGCGGGGCTTCACCGTCACCGAGTTCCCGATCGTCTTCCGCGAGCGCCGATCGGGCGCCTCGAAGATGGGTCTGTCGATCGTCTTCGAGGCCGCCTGGCGCGTGCCGGGACTGCGTTTCAGGCGGTCGACGGGGCGCTCCCCCGTACGTGGGGGAGCTTCCGCCGCCGAGCGCGGCGCATAGAGTCCGGCCGCCGATGAGCCGCCGCGATCAGATCAGGCTGAGCGAGTCCGAGCTGCTCGAGCTGCTGGAGGGCGAGCGGATCGCAATCGTCTCCTCCAACGGGCCCCACGGGTTCCCCCACTCGATGCCGCTCTGGTTCGTGCCGCGCGAGGGGGAGATCTGGATCTGGACCTACGCCAAGTCGCAGAAGGTGCGCAACCTGGAGCGCGACCCGCGTGCCACCGTGCTGGTCGAGACCGGTCGCGAGTACGGCGAGCTGCGCGGCGCGATGATCGAGGCTGAGGCCGAGATACACCGCGACTTCGAGACCGTGATCGGGTTCGCTGAGGAGTTGACCGTGCGCTACGCGGAGGGAATCGACTCGGTGGAGGGCGACGCCAAGGCGGCGCTCGAAGCCCAGGCGCCGAAGCGTGTCGCGATCCACTTCAAGCCGCTGCGGGTTGCGACCTGGGACCACCGTAAGCTCGGCGGCACCTACTGAGGAATTTGGGGAATGAGAACGAAGCTAGCCATCGCTGCAGTTGCCGCCGTCGCGTTCGCCGCCGGGGTTACATCCGTATCCCTCTCCGCCGGCGCCGAGACCTCCCGTTCCGCTCCGCCAAGCTTCTTCGGCATCGTGCCGCAGACGTCGTTGACCAGCACCGACGCCGAATTCATGCGGGCCGGGCGGATCGGCAGCGTGCGCTGGCCGCTTGCCTGGAGCGGCGTGCAGCCGACCCGCAACGGCGGCTACGTCTGGAGCGGCTTCGACGAAGTCGTCAGGACGGCCGCCCTCCAGGGACTCCGCGTCCTCCCCTTCGTCTACTCGACGCCGTCCTGGCTCTCGCCCAAGTACACGACTTTGCCGATCGACAGCGCCCGCCAGCGCAACGCCTGGTCGGCCTTCCTGCGCGCCGCGGTCGAACGCTACGGCCCGCGCGGGATCTTCTGGAGCGAGCACGGGCCGGGCTCGGACGACTTCGTCCCCAGGCTGCCGCTGCGCGAATGGCAGATCTGGAACGAGGCCAACTTCTTCTACTTCGCCAAACCGGCTTCGCCGACCCGCTACGCCCGCCTTCTGCAGATCTCCCACGCGGCCCTGGAGATCGCCGACCCCGGCGAGAAGACGATCGTCTCCGGCCTCTTCGGCGAACCGAGCGCCAAGCCGCCCAACGCGATGCTCGCCGTCGACTTCCTCGACCGGCTCTACGACGTGCCGGGGATCAAGGCCAGCTTCGACGGCTTCGCCCTGCACCCCTACGCCGAACGCGCCGCCGACCTCGAACGGATGACCGAGGAAATGCGCCAGGTGGCGATCGACCACCACGACGCCGCCGCCCGCATGTACATCACCGAGATGGGCTGGGGCTCGCAGTACCAGCCCAACCTGGTCAGCTTCGAGCAGGGGGTCGGCTTCCAGCTCCGCGAGATGCGCCAGGCCTTCCGTTTCCTGGTCGCTGACCGTGGTCGCCTCAACCTGCACGGGGTCTACTGGTTCACCTGGAAGGACGTGCGCGGCGGCTGCAACTTCTGCGACTCCACCGGGTTGTTCCGCGAGGGCAACCGGCTCAAGCCGAAGCCGGCCTGGCACGCCTTCGTCGGCCTCACCGGCGGCCGCGCCCGGCCCTAGCCTCCGATCCTCTCCGGCTCGGCCGTAAAACGCCGCAAGGGCGGAACGGAGTCCCCCGCGACGGCGACCGCCGCCGCGAAGCCGGGCTCGGCATCCAGGGCGGCCACCGCCACCGGGGCATCTGGGAGCGGCGCCCAGAGGCCGGTGCCGAGGCACTTGGCGGTCGCCTCCCGCTGGGTCCAGGCGACGTAGAAGTCCGCCGGTTTCGAGCCGACCCGCTCGATATCGACCCCGACCTCGCGCTCGACCCCGATCGCGATCAGAGCCAGCTCACCGGAGTGGCTGAGGTTGAAGCGCAGCGAGGCTTGGGAGTCGGCGAGCGCCGGCTTGCCGCGCTCGCCGAAGCGCAGCCCGATCTCCGCCGGCTCCTCCTCCAGGTAGCGCCCGAGCACGCCGCGCAGCGCCCAGCGCGCCGCCACCCAGCGCCTGCCCACCGCGGAGCCCATCCCGGCGGCACGGTCCCGCTCGGCGGCGGGGAGCCGCTCGGGCGGAGGCCAGCGGCCCCCGTCCAGCCGCGCCTGCCAGATATGGAGCTCGTCGGAAACCACCCGTCTAGGGTATGCCGCGATGAGGCTCCTGCTCGCCACCAACCATCTCGGTCTCGGCGGCAGCGAGTCCTATCTGCTCACCGTCGCCGAGCAGCTCGACCGGCTCGGCCATGAGACGGCGATCTATGCGCCGGAACCCGAAGGGGGCGCCGAGGTGGCTCGGGAACGGGGCCTCTCCGTGGTCGGAGAAGCGGCCCTCGAGGGCGAGTACGACGCGGCCCTGGTCCAGGACGGCGGGGTCAGCTACCAGATCGCCGACCGGCAGCCGCGGCTGCCGCAGCTCTTCGTCGCCCACAGCGCCAAGTTCGACCTGCAGGCGCCGCCGCAGCTCGACGGCGTGGTCGAGGCGGTCGTCGTCCTCAACGACCGCGTCGCCGCTCGGGTGCGAAGCCACGCGACCGAGGTCGAAGTCGTGCGGCTCACGCAGCCGATCGACACGGTTCGCTTCGCCCCCCGGGGAGCCCTTCCCGAGACGCCGCGCACGGCGTTGCTGCTGAGCAACACGCCCCACGACGACCGGCTCGAGCTGCTCGAGAAGGTCTGTGCCGAGGCGGGTCTCGAGCTCAGCCGGGTCGGCGGGGTCTCCGGCCGTGCCACCGACGTCCGCCCCGCACTGGCCGGGGCGGAGATCGTGATCGGCTACGGCCGCTCGATCCTCGAGGCGATGGCGATGGGCCGCGCCGCCTACGTCTACGACTGGAAGGGCGGTGACGGTTGGGTGACCAAGGAGTCCTACCCGGCGATCGAGGCCGACGGGATCGCCGGCAGCGCCGGCGTGGCGACCGTCGACGTCGATCGCCTCGCCGACGACCTGCGCGACTACTCGGCCGCGATGGGGCCGGTCAACCACGACCTGGTCATGTCCCATCACCGGGCCGGCGCCCACGCCCAGGAGCTGGTCGCCCTGTTCGAGCGGCTGGCCGAACCGGCGCCTCGACCGAAGGCGCCGCTGCAGGAGATGGCGCGGTTGGTGCGGCTCGAGTGGCGCGCCCGGCTGGAGATCAACGGGCTGGCGCAGGAGAACGCTCACCTGCGGGACCTGCTCGAAGAGAGCCGCGCGCAGGTGGGGGAGGCCCGGCAGGCCGCGGCCGACGAAGCGACGCGGGCGCACGAGCTCGCCAAGGCCTACGAAGCGACCGCGAGCTGGCGCCTGACCAGGCCCCTGCGCGCTCTCGGTGAGCTCCGTGGCCGCCTCGCGCGTTTCCGCCGCTCGCTCAGGAGAGCAGGTCGGCCGGGTCCACCTCACGCAGATGCTCCCGGTAGCGCTGCCACCACGAGTGGAGCAGGCTCACCGCCTCCATCCCGAGGCGAAGATCGGGGGACAGCTCCACCCCCTGGGGCGAGCTGAGCCACCCGGTCAGCGCGGGGGAGACGTGCGGGGCGAGGGGTCCGTCGGCGAG
>DASSXC010000119.1:0-2839 GCA_035704205.1 Solirubrobacterales bacterium
CTTGATCCCAGCCGTGACTACCAGCCGATCGGAGGGGGTTGAGGTGTCTACGATGTCCCGACACATCTGTCTCCGATGTCTCGAGACACAACAGGATGCCGGAGGTGGGATTCGAACCCACAAGCCCGTAAGGGCAATCGATTTTGAGTCGATCGCGTATGCCAATTCCGCCACTCCGGCTCGGGCGGAACGATAGACCGTAGACTCCGCCGCGGCATGAGGGTTCATCACCTCAACTGCGGCTCGCTCTGTCCTCACGGGAGACGCCTGCTCAATGGCGAGGGTGGACTTCTGGAGAAGGGCCACATCGTCTGCCACTGCCTGGCGATCGAGACCGGGGACGGCCTGGTTCTCGTCGACACCGGCTTCGGCATGGAGGACGCGTGCAACCCGCGCCAACTGGGCTCGATCTTCGGCCTGATGAACGCCGAACCGAAGGTCGAGACGACGGCGCTGAAACAGCTCGAAGCGCTCGGCTTCGCCGCCGGCGACGTGCGCCGCATCGTCGCCACCCACCTCGACCCCGACCACTCGGGCGGGCTGCCCGACTTCCCCGACGCCGAGGTCCACGTGCTCTCGGCCGAGCTCGACGCGGCCCTGCACCCGGGGCTGAAGGACAAGCTGCGCTACCCCGAAGCCCACTGGAAGCACGGGCCGAACTGGGTCAGACACGATCCCGACGGCGACGACTGGCTCGGCTTCGAAAGCCTCCGCATCCTGCCCGGCCTCGACGCCGAAATCCTCCTGATCCCCCTCTTCGGACACTCGCGCGGTCACACCGGGGTGGCGCTCAGGACCGGCGACGGCTGGCTGCTGCACTGCGGCGACGCCTACTTCAACCATGGCGAGGTCGAGACGCCGCCGAGCTGCCCGCCCGGGCTGCGCTTCTTCCAGAACCTCAACGCCGCCGACAACAGGGCCCGCAAGGCGAACCAGGAGCGGCTGCGTGAGCTCGCCGCACGGCACAGCAACGACATCACCTTGATCTGCTCCCATGACCCGCACGAGCTCGAGCGCGAGCAGGCGCGGGCGGGCGTCGCAGCCGCCGCCGAGTGATCGCCGGGACGCCGGAAAAGCTCTGGGAGCCGCCGACCGAGCTGGTCGAGCGAGCGCGGATGACGGAGTACATGGGCTGGCTGACCAGCAAGCGCGGCCTCGACTTCGACGGCTACGACGACCTCTGGCGCTGGTCGGTCGAGGACCTCGAGGGGTTCTGGTCCTCGATCTGGGACTTCTTCGAGGTGCAGGCGGACGGCGGCTACGACCGGGTGCTCGGCGGCCGTGAGATGCCCGGCGCCGAGTGGTTCGCCGGGACCGAGCTCAACTACGCCGAGCACGTCTTCGCAGGCAAGGACGACGCCGAGCCGGCGATCCTCCACGCCTCGGAGCTGCGCGAGCTCGACGAGCTGAGCTGGGGCGAGCTGCGCGCCCAGGTCGCCGCGGTCGCCGCCGGCCTGCGCGAGCTCGGCGTCGAGCCGGGTGACCGCGTCGTCGCCTACCTGCCGAACATCCCCGAGGCGATCGTCGCCTTCCTCGCCAGCGCCTCGATCGGCGCCGTCTGGTCGAGCTGCTCGCCCGACTTCGGGCCGGCCAGCGTGATCGACCGCTTCGCCCAGATCGAGCCCAAGGTCCTCTTCGCGGTGGACGGCTACCGCTACGGCGGCAAGGACTTCGACCGCCGCGACGTGATCGCCGAGCTGCGGGAGGCGATGCCGAGCCTGCGGCGCACCGTCGTCCTCCCCTACCTCGATCCCGACCCCGACCTCGGGTCCCTGCGCGACGCGACCCGCTGGGCAGCGCTGCTCGACGCCTGCGAGGGAGCCGAGCTGACCTTCGAGCGCGTCCCCTTCGACCACCCCCTCTGGGTCCTCTACTCCTCCGGCACGACCGGCCTGCCGAAGGCGATAGTCCAGGGCCAGGGCGGCATCCTGCTCGAGCACCTGAAGAAGCTCCACCTCCACGTCGACGCCCACCCCGGCGACCGCCTCTTCTGGTTCACGACGACCGGCTGGATGATGTGGAACTTCCTCGTCTCCGGACTGCTCACCCGGGCGGCGATCGTCCTCTACGACGGCAGCCCCGGCCACCCGGATATGAGCGTCCTCTGGGACCTCGCCGCGCGGGCGCGGGTGACGACGTTCGGCACCAGCGCCTCCTACATCGCCGCCTGCATGAAGGCCGAGACCGTCCCCGGGGAGGGCCGCGACCTCAGCCGGCTGAAGGCGGTCGGCTCGACCGGCTCCCCCCTCTCACCCGAGGGCTTCGACTGGATCTACTCCCAGCTCGGCGCCGACACCTGGCTCTTCTCGACCAGTGGCGGCACCGACCTCTGCACCGCCTTCGTCGGCGGTACGCCGCTGCTGCCGGTCTACCGCGGCGAGCTGCAGGCCCGCGCGCTCGGCGCCGCGGTCGAGGCCTGGGACGAGGGCGGCAACTCGGTGATCGACGAAGTCGGCGAGCTGGTCGTCACCGAGCCGATGCCCTCGATGCCGATCCGCTTCTGGGGCGACCCCGACGGCGCCCGCTACCGGGCCAGCTACTTCGAGCAGTACCCGGGCGTCTGGCGCCACGGCGACTGGATCGAGATCACCTCGCGCGGCACCGCCGTGATCTACGGCCGCTCGGACTCGACCATCAACCGCTCCGGCATCCGCTTGGGGACGAGCGAGATCTACCGCGCCGTGCTCGGCGTCGACGCGATCGTCGACGCCCTCGTCGTCGACGTCCCCCGCCCCGGCACCGAGGGCTGGATGCCGCTCTTCGTCGTCCTGCGCGAGGGCGTCGAGCTCGATGACGGGCTGATCAAGCGGATTGCGACCGCGATCCGCGAGCGCTGCTC
>DASSXC010000120.1:0-6317 GCA_035704205.1 Solirubrobacterales bacterium
GAGTCGACCGGCGTTGCCCAGCGGGCGCTCGAGATGGCGGTCGAGTACGCCAAAGACCGCCAACAGTTCGGCCGCCCGATCGGCGCCTACCAGGCGGTCTCCCACCGTTGCGCGCAGATGCTGCTCGAGACCGAGAACTCACGCTCCGCCGTCTACGGCGCCGCCTGGGCCGCCGACGCCGAGCCGGAGTCTCTACCGCTGGCCGCCTCGATGGCCAAGGCCTACGCCTCCGACGCCGGCTGGCGCGTCCCCGATGCCTCGATCCAGGTGCACGGCGGCATCGGCTTCACCTGGGAGCACGACCTGCACTTCTTCCTCAAGCGTGGCAGAGCGAACGCCGCCAGCTTCGGCGATGCGCGCTGGCACCGCGAGCGAGTCGCCGACCTGGTGCTCGCCGACGCGGCCGCTCCCGTCGCGGCCTGAGCTTGTCCGCTCTCGACCGCATCTCCGTCGCCGCGATCGGCACCACCGTCGCCGACCTCGAGGCCGAGGCGAAGCGGGCCGAAGCGGCGGGAGTCGAATGCGTCTGGGCGCCGGAGCTCTTCCGCTCCTCGGTCACCCAGGCGGCGTACCTCGCCGGCCGCACCGAGAAGATCGGGATCGCCACCGGGATCGCCTGGGCCTTCACCCGCAGCCCCTTCATCCTCGCCGTCTCGGCGCTCGACGTCGACGAGATGTCGGGTGGCCGCTTTCGCCTCGGTCTCGGCTCCGGCGTCAAACGCCTCAATGAAACCTGGCACAACGCCGAGTACGGCAAGCCGGCCCCGCACCTGCGCGAGGCGATCGAGGCGACGCGGCTGATCATGCAGCAGGCCGGCCAGGGCGAGCCGATCCGCTACGAGGGCAGCTACTACGACATCGACATCAAGGGCTGGGTCCGGCCGCACCCCGCGCCACGCGAGTCGGTGCCGATCTACACCGCCGGCGTGCAGGGAGGCATGTGCCGGATGGCCGGTGACGTCGCCGACGGCCTGATCGGCCACCCGATCCAGAGCCTGCGCTGGATCGACGAGGTCGTCGTCTCCTCCTTCGAAGAGGGCCTGAAGCGCTCCAGCCGCGAGCGCGCCGCCTTCGACTACCTGCCGACCGTCTGCTGCGCGATCGACGACGACGAGGCGAAGGCGATCGAGATGGCGCGCCGCACGATCTCCTTCTACGCGACCGTCAAGACCTACATGCCGCTCTGGGAGCTGCACGGCTTCGCCGACAACGCCGTCGCCGCCGGCGAGGCCTTCCGCCGCGGCGACCTGGCGGCGGTCCCGGCCGCGATCAGCGACGAGATGGTCGACACCTACTGCGCCGCCGGCCCCCTCGACAAGGTCCGTGCCCGGGTCGAGGCCACCGCGGAGCGGGCCGACGGCCTCTTCCTAACCCCACCCACCTACTTCATCTCACCCGAGGAGCTGAGCGAGTACCAGAACCGCCTGATCGACGCCTTCGGTCCCGGGGCTTGAGCCCCTAGCCCAGATCGAGGACCAGTTCCAGTCCCTCGTCGACGGCGTCGAGCTCGTCAATGCTCAGATGAGCTACCCGATCGCCGATCGCTCGGCCATCCACGGATCCGACCATCTCGCACATGACGCGGGTGGGCTCGTCTCCGATGACGATTCCCGGGTGGATGCGCGCCGGTTGGATTGACGTCGAGGTGGGGCAGATGACGACCGTGGAAAGGTTGAGCACCGCGTCGGCTTGGACGACCACCGCGTACCGCGGGCCGTGTTGGACTCGGCCGCGGCCCTTCGGCAGCTTGACCGCGCAGACATCACCACGGACCACGCAAATCCTCCATCATCGTGGCCACTTCGCGAGCCTCGCTGACGTAGGCGGGGTCTTCCATCAGCTTACGAGTTTCAGCCGCGAGGCCCGACCGGCGCCGGTCCCGTTCGGCCGCCTCGGCGATCGCTCGCCTTGCCGCCTCGGCTCGAGTGATCCCACGCCGCCGAGCGAGCTCGTCCAAGGCTTTCAGCCCGTCTGAGCCTAGGCGCAACGAAAGCGGATGCGGCGCGGAAGCCATGCAATGATCGTAGCGTGTTTCGCACTACGCTAGAAGGGTCTGGCCGATGAGCCTCGAGCCGTCCAATGAGCTCGAAGTGCTCGAGCGGGTGCGCGAGATACCGGCGGGGTTCGTGCGGACCTATGGCGACGTCTCGCCCGGCGCGCCGCGCTTCGCCGGTGCCGTTCTCTTCGAATGCGACGAGCCCGACCTGCCCTGGTGGCGAGTCGTCCGTGCGGATGGCTCGTTGGCCAAGGGAGCCCGGCAGAAGCGTCACCTGATCGCCGAGGGTGTCCCCTTCCGCGGCGATCGCGTCGACATGACCGTTGCCCGCCTACCGAATTGGCAGCCGTGCAATCAACACACGTAGGGTCTGACTTTGCAGGAATCCCCCGCCCTCAAGGATAATCTTCCCTGCGTGTGGCCAATTTTCCGTCCCTCAAGGCCAAGCGGATGCTCGCCGTTCTCGAACGTAAGCCGCTGCTCTATTCCGAAAAGGCTGGAAAGAAGCGAAAGGGCTCGCACCGACATATGGTGTCCAGCGTCGGATATCCGGATGTTGCCTTCTGGGCACACGACAAGGACACTCTGAGGGGGTCGGTCGTCAAGGAGATCTTGGTCAAGCAGGTTGGTCTCAGCGAGTCTGAGGCGCGTAAGCTGGTTTAGGAGAAGAATGAAGACCGTAGTCGTGAAATATCGGAAGGAAGCGGACGGGGCCTGGATCGGCACCTCTCCTGATGTGCCGGGCTTTGTCGGCCATGGAGATACCTTCGCCGAGGCTCGTGAGCGGATCAGTGAGGGGCTACCCTGGTTTGCCGAGGAAGACCTCGTGATCGCCCACAAGATTCCGCTTGCTGCCGAAGACCCTACCTCAGGCGAGAAGGTCCGCTTCGAGATGACGAAAGCGACCCCTGCGCCGAAATTCGAAGTGCCTGAGCCGCAGGTGTCGTCGCCTGTCCTTCTAGAGCATTAGGCTGCCCGCGTGGAGGTCACGCTTCTACTTTGCGACTCGGCCGAGGAGAGCGGGGGGAAGCTCTACGTATTGGGTGGAGGCTGGAGTATCGGGCCGGCGAATGTCCCGCTCAATATGGCACTCGCGATCCTCTTGATTATTCCCTGGGACCAGGCAAATAAGCAATTTAAGATCGAGGCGCAGTTGATGACCGCCGACGGCGATCCCGTTGAAATGGAGGGCCAAATGGTTCTTAACGAGGGCCTGTTGGAGGTCGGTCGGCCACCTGGGACGAAGCCCGGAAGCGGCCTCAATACCCCCTTCGTCTTGAAAGCGAATGGGCTTGTGTTGGCTCCGGGTGGATACCGCTGGGAGCTTCGGGTAGATGGGACTCAATTGGCAACGGCGGCATTCCAAGCGCGAGATGGGGGTGCAAGTCAATGACCGATAACCGCACGACAAATCCAGTGGCGCTACGAATCGTCGGTGGCAGCAAGCTGCCGATCAGGCAGCCATCCGGTGATGTGATTGTCAGGCAGGACCCGCCCCGTTCCGATGCTGGGTTCGCTAGCGGTTTCTCGGATGCTGCGCGGCGGAAATCGTCAGCTTCCTGACCCCTCGACTCGCTCGACGCACTGCCCTCCTCGATCCCCTGGAGGCCATAAAATCGGCTCGGTGATCGTGCGTCCGCTCGAGCCCGGCGACGTGGCCGAGCTGCGGCGCATCCGCGCGACACCGGAGGTGATGCGCTGGTGGGACGCGGTGGAGGACGACTTTCCGCTGGGGGACGAGCCGGAGGCGACGCGCTTCACGATCGAGGTCGATGGCTCCGTTGCCGGAATGGTCCAATTTGGTGAGGAGGAGGAAGCCAAATACCGCCATGCCTGGGTCGATCTGTTCGTCGACCCTGCTCTGCACGGTCGCGGCGTCGGAACTGAGGCGGTCAAGCACGTCGTGAAGCTCCTGATCGAGGAGCGAGGCCACCACCGGATCACGATCGACCCCGCCACCGAGAACGTCGCCGCGGTGCGCGCCTACGAAAAGGCCGGCTTCAGGCCGGTCGGGGTGATGCGGCGGTCAGAGCGGGATGCGGAAGGCGATGGCTGGCACGACAGCCTGCTGATGGAGCTGCTGGCGGACGAGCTTCCGTAGCGGCCTGGCCGGATCGGTCGGTGGGCATCAGGTCGGCTTGCCGTCGTACAGCGCCAGGAGCTTTTTGCTCTCCTGCTCCCAGGTGTACCGCTCAGCGGCTTCGTGGGCGCGTTCGCGCATCCTTCCGTAGCGCTCGCGGTCTGCGAGGATTTCGTTCAGCGCGACGCCCAAGGCGCCTGGTTCGCCGGGGGTGAAGGTGAGGCCGAGCTCGCCCTGCTCGACGATGCGGGACAGCTCGGGGAGGCGGCTTGCCACCACCGGCAGGCCGGCCGCCAGGTAGTCGAAGAGCTTGTTGGGGCAGCAGAGGGTGTTGTTGAGTCCGACCGGCTCGTAGGGGATCACGCCGATCGACGCCGTGGCCGCGGCGGCCACGACCTCGCCGGGGGGGACGGGGTCGACTATCTGGACGCGGTCTCCCAGTCCTTCGGTCTCGATCAGCTCACGCAGCTCGTCCTCCAGTCGCCCCCAGCCCATCAGGACGATCGTTCCCCGTTCGAGGCCGTGCGCGGACAGCACCAGCGTCCTCAGGCCCCGGTTCGGCGCGAAGCCGCCCTGGTAGAGGACCACCGGCTCCCGGCTCTTCGGCCCGCCGTTCAGCGGTCGCTTCACCGGGCCCGCGTTCGCGTTCCCGCTGACCGGGCAGTTGAGGACCACCGTGGGGGGCGGGATGCGGTAGCGCAACTCCAGCTCGCGCGCGATCGAGTCGCAGACGGTGAGCGTGCGGTCGGCGCGCGGCGCGAGCCTCCGCTCGAGCCAGCGCCAGATTGCGGCCTCGCGCCGCGAGAGGGTAGAGATCTCCGGATAGAGCTCGTGCGCGTCATAGGTCAGTGGCAGGCGGAGGCGCTTGGCGAGCGCGGCGGCGACCGGCAGGGTGTTGAGGTCGTGGGCGTGGAGCGCGTCGGGAGGGTTGGCGCGGACGACGCGGTAGGCGCGCCGGTAGTAGTCGAAGAACATCAGCGGCTTGTGCGGAACCAGCAGCAGGCGGCGGGTGGCGCGCTTGAAGGGTCTCGATAGGGCGACCCAGGCACGCCAGAGCAGTTTGAGGCCACCTTCGAGAGTGACCGGCGGGGCCGCCCCGTCGACGGGACGGTCGGAGGAGGCCTGGCCTTGCACCATCGCTTTCGCCGGCCGGCGCCAGAGGCTTCCCGCCCGCCGCGAGGCACGCAGCAGCCGGTAGTGGATCGGGTCGCGGTCGATCCGCACGATCTGGAAGCCGTCGCGCTCCTCCCGCGGCGCGGTGGTCGCGTCGAGCACGGCGACGATCCGCACCCGGTGGCCGGCGCCGCTCAGCGTCCGCGCCTCCTTCAGCACTCGCGGGTCGGTGGTGCAGCGGTTGTAGACGAACATGTCGATCCGCATCGGCGGCGCCTCACGCCCTCGCGGACGAGACGGCCGGCGCCCGGCGCCCCGCCGGCGACAGCAGCCGGGCCCACGCCGGGCCATGCCGCGCCGGGTCCCAGGCGGCGCTGAGATTCCGCGCCGCTTCACTCTCCGCCGCCATCCCGTCGCCGGCGACGGTGGCGAGGATCGCCCGCGCCGCCGCCGCGGCGTCGCTGTGCACCCAGCGCTCCTCGTATTGCTCGGCCGCCCCGGGGCGGGAGAAGATCACCGGGATCGCGCCCGAGGCCATCCCCTCGGCAAGCGAGACAGAATCTCCCTCGGTCTCGCTGGTGGAGAGAATCCAGCCGGCCTGCCGCAGGAATGCCGGGACGTCGTCGTCGCCGAACGGCTCGAAGGTGACCGCTCCGCGCAGCCCAGCGCTCGTCCGCAAGCGCCGCGCCAGCTCCTCGAAGTAGCCGCGCTCCTCTTCTCGCCCGGCCATCCACGAGTGCTCCCAGGGTTCGCGGCCCTTCACCACGAGGCGGTAGCGGTCGTCCTCGGCGCGCAGCAGCTCGAGCACGTCCAGCGCCCGGTCGAGCCGCTTGAGGCGCGGCACGTAGCCGATCGCCGCCAGGGTGAATTGCGCGTCGGGCGGCTTCGGCAGGCGCAGGGGGGCGGGGTCGACCTCGTTGGGGACGACCACGAAGCGGTGGTCAGCGGGGTCCCAGCCCCAGCGCTCGCAGGCGCGCTCGAGCACGTGCCTGGCGACGAAGACGACCGCGTCGACCGCGTCCAGATCGACTTCCCCCGGATGGTCCGTGTCCAGCTCCATGCGGTGGAAGCGGACGACTAGGTGCTGCCCGGGGCGCTTGTTGCGGCTGTACCAGGCGGCGTTGCCGA
>DASSXC010000121.1:0-5376 GCA_035704205.1 Solirubrobacterales bacterium
GGCGATCCCGAGCTGGGTTGCGTCCTGCGGCCGCGAGACCTTGATCTCGCGACCGTCGAAGCGCATCCGCCCCTCGTCGGCCGAGTGGATGCCGGCGATCGTCTTCACCAGCGTCGACTTGCCGGCCCCGTTATCGCCGACGAGGCCGACGACCTCGCCGCCGTGAACCGTGAAGTCAACCCGGTCCAGAGCCTGGACCGGGCCGAATCGCTTGCTCACCTCCTCCAGCTCGAGCAGTGCACCGGCTGAGCTCATCTCACTCGCTCCGGCTCGCTAGGAGATCCCCAGTTCTTCGCACGCTTTCGCGTAGGCGCCGCCGCAGAGTTCGCCGGCGGTGATGAATTCGTCCTTGACCACGGTGTCTTTGACGTTTCCCTTGGTCACCGCGACCGGTTCGAGCAGGATCGACGGCACTTTGGTCTTGCCGTTGTCGACTTCTTCGGTGATCTTGCTCTGCGGGAATTCTTCGCCTTCGGCAAGCGCGACGGCGATTTCAGCGGCCGCTTTCGTCTGCTTGTCGGTGGCCTTGTAGACGGTCATGTACTGCTGCCCGGCGATGATTCGCTGCACTCCGGCGACCGTCGCGTCCTGGCCGGTGCTCGGCCTTTCTTCGGGGTTGATGCCGGCCGATTTCATCGCGGCGATCGAGCCAGCGGCCATTTCGTCGTTGGCTCCGTAGACGCCTTCGAACCCGTTTTTGCCGAGCGCGGTGATCGCCTGCTGCATCTCGTTCTGGGCATTCGTCGCCGACCATTCGGGCGTGTCGTATTCCTTGGCGACCTTGACCCCGGCGGCTTCGAACCCCTTGTTCGAGCCTTCCTTGAAGAGTGCGGCGTTGCTGTCGGCGGGGTCGCCGTTGACCTTCACGATCGGACCCTGGGGGCTGCCGTCTTCTTTCAGTTTTTCCGCAAGCGATTCCGCCTGCAGTTCGCCGACCTCGACGTTGTCGAAGGAGACGTAGTAGTCGACTTCGGCGTTTTCGATCAGCCTGTCGTAGGAGAGGACCGGGACGTTCTGCGCTTTCGCCTTTTCGACCATCGCCGCGGCCGATTTGGCGTCGACCGGGTCGAGCACCATCACTTCGGCGCCCTGGGTCAGTGCCGCTTCAGCCTGGCTCTGCTGTTTGGACGCGTCGCCGGTCGCGTTGCTGTAGAGGATTTCGCAGTCTGCGCATTCCGCTTCGACGTTTTCTTCGAATTCGGGCCGGTCGTGCGCTTCGTAGCGCGGCGTTTCGTTCTCGGGAAGCAGGAAGGCGATCTTGGGACCGCCGTTTCCACCGCCACCGCAACCGGCGGCCACGAAAACGAGCGCGAGCAACACCCCCACTGCGAC
The DNA here is from genome assembly GCA_035704205.1 of Solirubrobacterales bacterium. GTDB lineage: Bacteria > Actinomycetota > Thermoleophilia > Solirubrobacterales > 70-9 > VRUE01. The sequence goes on from DASSXC010000121.1 coordinate 1,333, forward strand.
CGGGAATCGCATAAGAGCTGATCGGGACATGACTCCTCCTTTTCTGCCCCTGCTCTTACCCGCTTGCCGCGAACTTCACTCCAAAGGTAGCGCGCCGGAAGCGCTGCGGCTATAGAGGATTACTCAAGTCCCAGCTAGGCCGCGACCGGCTCGCTGCGCTTGCGCGGAGCGCGCTTGCGCTTTGCCGGCGCGGCTGGCTCGAGCAGCTCGGCGAGGAAACGGCCGGTGTGGGAGGCCTCGACCGCGGCGACCTCCTCCGGGGTGCCGGTGGCGACGACCTCTCCTCCCGCTTCGCCGCCTTCCGGACCGAGGTCGATCAGCCGGTCGGCGGTCTTGATCACGTCGAGGTTGTGCTCGATCACGACCACGGTGTTGCCCGCGTCGACCAGCCGGCCGAGCACATCGAGCAGACGCTGGACGTCGGCGAAGTGCAGGCCGGTGGTCGGCTCGTCGAGGATGTAGAGGGTGTCGCCGGTGGCGACCTTGGAGAGCTCGGTCGCCAGCTTGACGCGCTGCGCCTCGCCTCCCGAGAGCGTCGTCGCAGCCTGGCCGAGGCGGATGTAATCGAGGCCGACGTCGTGCAGGGTGCGCAGGCGGCGGGCGATCTTCGGCACGTTCTCGAAGAAGACGACCGCCTCCTCGACCGACATCTCGAGCACGTCGGCGATGCTCTTGCCCTTGAAGCGGACCTCGAGCGTCTCACGGTTGTAGCGACGACCGTGGCATTGCTCACAGGGCACGTAGACGTCCGGCAGGAAGTGCATCTCGATCTTGATCTGACCGTCCCCGCGGCAGACCTCGCAACGCCCGCCTTTGACGTTGAAGCTGAATCGTCCCGGCTTGTAGCCGCGTGCCCGCGCCTCCTGGGTCTGGGTGAAGAGCTGGCGGATGTGGTCGAAGACGCCGGTGTAGGTGGCCGGGTTGGAGCGCGGCGTGCGACCGATCGGCGACTGGTCGATGTTGATGATCTTGTCGATCTGGCTGAGCCCGTCGATGCCGTCGTGGGCGCCGGGGCGCAGCTTCGCCTGGTGCAGGCGGTTGGCGACCGCGTGGTGCAGGGTCTCGTTGACCAGGGTCGACTTGCCCGAGCCGGAAACGCCGGTGACGCAGCAGAAGACGCCGAGCGGGATCGCCACGTCGATCCCCTTCAGGTTGTGTTCGCGGGCGCCGCGCACGAGCAGCGCCCCGCGTGGCTCGCGGCGCTCGGCCGGCACCTCGATCATCCGCTTGCCGGATAGGTACTGGCCGGTCAGCGAGGCCGGGTCCTTGGCGACCTGCGCCGGCGTTCCGGCGGCGATCACATGGCCGCCGTGTTCGCCGGCGCCGGGACCGAGGTCGACAAGGTGATCGGCGGCGCGCATCGTGCCCTCGTCGTGCTCGACCACGATCACCGTGTTGCCGAGGTCGCGCAGGCGGTCGAGCGTCGCGATCAGCTTCTCGTTGTCGCGCTGGTGCAGGCCGATCGAGGGCTCGTCGAGCACGTACATCACCCCGACCAGGCTGGAGCCGATCTGGGTGGCGAGGCGGATCCGCTGCGCCTCACCCCCCGACAGCGAGCGCGCCGAGCGAGCCAGCGAGAGGTAACCGATGCCGACGTTCTCCAGAAAGGCGAGCCGTTCGGAGATCTCGCGCACGATCAGCCGCGCGATCGCCCGCTCGGTATCGGTCAGCTCCAGCGCCCGGATCCACTCGCTTGCCGCCCTGGCGGAGAGGTCGGTGTACTCGGCGATGCTGAGGCCGCCGACGGTCACCCCGAGGCTCTCCGGTCGCAGCCGCGCCCCCTTGCAGTCCGGGCAGGGCTGCTCGGCCATGTAGCCCTCGATCCGCTCGCGGTTGGACTCCGAGTCGGTCTCCTCGTAGCGACGCTGCAGCTGGTTGACGATTCCCTCGAAGCGCACCTTGTAGGAGCGCCGGCGACCGAAGCGGTTGGTGTAGGTGACCTGGTGGCGCTCACCGCCGGTGCCGTAGAGGAAGACCTCTTTCTCGCTCTTCTTCAGCTTCGCCCAGGGCTTGTCGGCGTCGACCCCGTAGTCATCGGCGACCGCGGCGATCAGTCGCCGCCAGTAGGCGGTGACGCCGCGGTTCCAGGGCTGCAACGCGCCCTCGTTCAGCGAAAGGGTCGGGTCGGGGACGACCAGCTCGGGGTCGATCACCCGCTGGAAGCCGAGCCCGTGGCAGCGCTCGCAGGCACCGTGGGGGGAGTTGAAGGAGAAGATCCGCGGCTCCAGCTCGGGGATCGAGGTGCCGCAGTTGAGGCAGGCGAACTGCTCGCTGAAGAGCATGGTCTCGCCGTCGACGATCTCCACTTCGACGAGTCCCGCCGCCAGCCCCGCGGCGGCCTCGACCGACTCGGAGAGGCGGCGGCGCAGGTCGGTCTTCATCACCAGCCGATCGACGACCACCGCGACGTCGTGTTTGTACTTCTTGTCGAGGACTATCTCCTCGTCGAGGCGGCGCAGCTCGCCGTTGACCTTGACCCGCGAATAGCCCTCGAGCCGCATCTGGTCGAGCAATTTTCCGTACTCGCCTTTGCGCCCGCGCACGACCGGCGCCATGACCATGAATTTGGCGCCCTCGTCGAGGGTCATCAGCCGGTCGACGATCTGCTCCTGGGTCTGGCCGGTGATCTCCTCGCCGCAGGTGGGACAGTGCGGCACACCTATGCGGGCCCAGAGCAGGCGCAGGTAGTCGTAGATCTCGGTCACCGTGCCCACCGTCGAGCGCGGGTTGCGCGAGGTCGTCTTCTGGTCGATCGAGATCGCCGGCGAGAGCCCCTCGATCGAGTCGACGTCGGGCTTCTCCATCAGGCCGAGGAACTGCCGCGCGTAGGCCGAGAGCGACTCGACGTAGCGCCGCTGGCCCTCGGCGTAGATCGTGTCGAAGGCGAGGCTCGACTTGCCCGAGCCCGAGAGGCCGGTGATCACGATCAACGCGTCACGGGGCAGCTCGACGTCGATGTCCTTCAGGTTGTGCTCACGCGCACCCGAGATGACGATTCGCTCAGAGGCAGCCACTACCCGTCGAGTCTACCCAGACGAACAGATGTTCCCCTTTGCGCACGTACCGGTCCGATTCTGTAAAGCACATGCCGCCTCAACGGATCGCCATCGGGCAGCCCGGGGTGCTCGAAGTCGTCGTCCGGGTTGCGCGTCATTCCGACCCTCTCCATGACCGCGCGCGACCGCATGTTCTCGGCCGACGTAAAGGAAACGACCTGGTCGAGGCCGACCTCCTCGAAACCGAATGCGAGCGATGCCCTCGCTGCCTCGGTCGCATACCCCTCACCCCATGCCGCGCGCACCAGACGCCAGCCGACCTCAACCGCCGGAGTGAAGTGTGCCTCGAGCGAAGGCTCGTTCAGCCCTGTGAATCCGATGAAGGCTCCTGTCGCACGAACTTCGACGGCCCAGAGACCGAAGCCCCGTTGCTCGAAGCCGCTCTCGATCGCCTCGATCAGACTGTCGCTCTGTTCCCTGGTGAGCGGGTCGGGGAAGTACTCCATGACCGCTGGGTCGGCATTCAACGCGGCAAACGGCTCGTGGTCGGCCTCGATCCAGCGGCGGAGCCTCAGCCGGGCGGTCTGCAGCTCGGGCTCAGCGCCCAATCGACTGCTGGTACAGGGTGAAGCCGATGCCCGAGCAGACGGCGGCGATGATCCAGAAGCGCAGCATGATCTTCGTCTCCGACCAGGCCATCATCTCGAAGTGGTGGTGCAGGGGCGCCATCAGCAGCACGCGGCGGCGGAAGGTCTTGAAGGCGAAGACCTGGGCGGCGACCGAGAGGGCCTCGATCACGAAGATGCCGCCGATGATGATCAAGAGCACCTCGGTCTGGGTCATCACGGCGAGCGCGCCGATCGCCCCGCCGAGGCCGAGCGAGCCGGTGTCCCCCATGAAGATCGAGGCCGGGAAGGCGTTGAACCAGAGGAAGCCGACGCAGGCGCCGACCAGGCAGGCGGAGAGCAGCGCCAGGTTCTGCTGCTCGTTGGTGACGAAGCAGATCGCCGTGTAGGCGAGCAGGACGATCGCGCAGGAGCCGGCGGCG
>DASSXC010000122.1:0-17014 GCA_035704205.1 Solirubrobacterales bacterium
GCCTTGCGGCGGCGGCGTTTCGGTGCGCGGTCCTCCATCGCCAGGAACTCGGCCATCTCGGAGATCCCCTTGCGCACCGTCTCCGGGGTGATCCCGTGCTCCTTGTTGTAAGCGAGCTGAATCGCCCGGCGGCGGTCGGTCTCGCTCATCGCGGCCCGCATCGCGTCGGTCTCCCTGTCCGCGTACATCAGCACCCTGCCATTGACGTTGCGGGCGGCGCGGCCGATCGTCTGCACGAGGCTGGTCTCGCCGCGCAGGAAGCCCTCCTTGTCGGCGTCGAGGATCGCCACCAGCGAGACCTCGGGCAGGTCGAGACCCTCGCGCAGCAAGTTGACCCCAACCAGGACGTCGTACTCGCCGAGCCGCAGCTCGCGGACGATCTGGATCCGTTCCAGCGTGTCGATCTCCGAATGCAGGTAGCGGACCTTGATCCCGTACTCGAGCAGGTAGTTGGTCAGGTCCTCGGCCATCTTCTTGGTCAGGGTGGTGACGAGGACGCGGTCGCCGGCGTCGGCGCGGACCTTGATCTCGTTCATCAGGTCGTCGATCTGGTTCTTCGTCTCGCGAACCTCGATCTCTGGGTCGATGATCCCCGTCGGGCGGACGATCTGCTCGACCGTGCGCGTCGCTTCGGCCCGCTCGAACGGCCCCGGGGTGGCCGAGACCATCACCAGCTGGTCGACCCGGTCGAGGAACTCGTCGAACTTGAGCGGCCGGTTGTCGATCGCCGAGGGCAGCCGGAAGCCGTAGTCGACCAGCGTCGTCTTGCGCGATCTGTCCCCCTCGTACATGCCGCCGATCTGCGGGATCGTCTGGTGGGACTCGTCGACGAAGACGACGAAGTCGTCGGGGAAGTAGTCGATCAGCGTGTGCGGCGGGCTGCCCGGCGGGCGGCCGTCGAGGATGCGCGAGTAGTTCTCGATCCCCGAGGTGAAGCCGAGCTCCTTCAGCATCTCGATGTCGTATGCGGTGCGCTGGCGCAGGCGGTGAGCCTCCAGCTGCTTGCCTTCGTCCTCCAGCTCGGCGGTGCGCGCGTTCAGTTCGTGACGGATCTCCTCCACCGCCCGCTCCAGGGTCTCGTCCCTGGTGACGTAGTGGGAGGCCGGCCAAACCGAGACGTGGTCGATCGTGTCGAGGATCTCACCGGTCAACGGGTCGAAGTGCTGAACGGACTCGATCTCCTCGCCGAAGAGGGAGATCCGGTAGGCGGACTCGGCATAGGAGGGCATGATCTCCAGCACCTCGCCGCGCACCCGGAAGGCACCGCGGCCGAGCACCGAGTCGTTGCGCTGGTATTGCATTTTCACCAGCTTGCGCAGCACCTCGTCGCGGTCGATCTGCTCGCCGACCTTGAAGAGCTGCATTTTTTCGTTGTAGACCTGGGGGGAGCCGATCCCGTAGATGCAGGAGACCGAGGCGACGATGATCACGTCGCGGCGGGCGAACAGCGCCGCGGTGGCGGCATGGCGCAGCCGGTCGATCTCGTCGTTGATCGAGGAGTCCTTCTCGATGTACAGGTCCTGGGCGGGTACGTAGGCCTCCGGCTGGTAGTAGTCGTAGTAGGAGACGAAGTACTCGACCGCGTTCTCGGGGAAGAACTCGCGGAACTCGTTGCAGAGCTGCGCGGCGAGCGTCTTGTTGTGGGCGATCACCAGGCTGGGACGCTGCACCGCCGCGATCGTCCCCGCCATCGTGAAGGTCTTGCCGGTGCCGGTGGCGCCGAGCAGCGTCTGGAACCGCTCACCCTGCTCGAGCCCCTCGGCCAACCCGGCGATCGCCTTCGGCTGGTCGGCCGTCGGCGTATAGGCGGGGTTGAGCGCGAAATCGGGCACCGGATGACCTTATCGGGCGCCTTTGTCCGGCTATACCTGACAAAGGCGCCCGATGAGCCGGCCTGGGAGACTGATGCCCGCGATGACCCGTTCGCAGAAAGCGCTCGCCGGCTTCTTTGGCTTCATGGGAACGATGCACTTCGTCATCCCGCGCAGTTTCGAGGCGATCATGCCGCCCTCGCTGCCGGCCCACCGCGAGGCGGTGATCGTCAGCGGACTGGCCGAGATCGCCGGCGGAGCAGCGGTGATCCCCGGGCGCACCCGCCGCTTCGCCCGCTGGTGGCTGCTCGCTCTCCTGCTTGCCGTCTTCCCCGCCAACGTCCACATGGCGGTCAGCCCCGAGCAGGTGCGCGGGCTCGATTTGAACCGCATCCCGCGCTGGGCGCTGTGGGCGCGCCTGCCGCTGCAACCGCTGGCGATGATCTGGGTCTGGCGCGCCACTCGCGGCTAGTCAAAGTAGGATAAACGCACCAGTTCCTGTTTGAGATATGCTGTCTGTAGTACTTCTGTCGGCATACACAGAGAATTCCGTCCATGAAACCACGCGACCGATTCGCCGTCAGCCTGCGCAAAGCCCGGCAGAAAGCCGAAATCTCCCAGGAGGAGCTGGGTTTCCGCTGCGATTTGCACCGCACCGAGATCTCCCTCTTGGAGCGAGGCGGCCGTGAGCCTCGTCTGGGCACGATCATCAAGCTTTCCAGCGCGCTCGGCGTGACGCCGGAAGAACTCTGCACCGGGATTTCCTGGAACGTGAAATCCCAGAAATTCGTCTTCAAGAAGTAGGCTCGTAGGGCCGCCCCGGCAGGGGTTCCACTTAACTTTTTCGGTGGATCGGGCTAAGGCCGGTGCCCGGAGCGCTCGACGAAAAGGTCACGACGTTCCACCCCTCCCGGGGCGGCCCTATGGTAGGAGCTGTTCGAGGAAGCCCTGGGCGGGGCCGAGGAAGCCTTCGAAGTTTTCCAGCAGGGAACGGGCGTCCTGGACCAGTTCGATCGCCTGGTCGAGGGGGATCTGGCGCAGGGTTGCGCGCAGGGGGGCGGCGAGGAGCGGACTGAGTGCTCCGGCGCGTTCGGCGTCGTCGACGGCACGCAGCAGGCCGGCGCGGATCGCCCGTGCCAGCTCGGCGTCGTCGATTCCGTAGCGCTGCGTGAAGCGCTCGCGTGAGGCGGGGGTCGCCAGGGCTCGTGCCAGCGTCTCGCGGCTGACTCCCAGCTCGCAGGCGGCCCCGTCGAGCGCGGAGAGCGAGAATTGCTCGGCCAGCTGTTCGAGGCCTTCAGGATCGCGCCACTGGCGCTGCTCGCAGGGGTCCTGGGTCTTCACCGGCGCGTACGACGAGCCTCCCGCCGCGAGGTAGACGCCGACCAGGATCAGCGAGATGGCGATCGCGGCGCCGACCAGGATCTGGCCCCTCGCGGCGGCGTTCACAGGTCCACCCTCCGCGCCAGGCCGATCGGGATCAGCGCCAGCAGGCCGATCAGGGCGGCGAGCCCAAAGGACGGGCTGAAGGCGTGGGTCGCCCCACGGTCGAGCTGGTCCTGGAGTTCGCCGCGCAGGACGATCACGTCCGCGCGATCCTCCGGATCCTCCGGCAGCGGCTCGAAGGCGGGGCCGATCGTCGGCACCTTCCCCCTCTCCCCTTCCAGGCGGTCCTCGATCCGCTGGGCGAGCTCGAGCTTCAGCAGCGGGCTGACCCGCGAGTCGAGCACGACGGCGGTGCCGGCGTCGATCGCGTCCTCGCGCTGCTCGGCGATGTCGGCGGTGAAGAGCGGGGTAAGGGCAATCAACCCGATCGCTACACCCGCGTGCCGGGCGGAAATCGTCCACCCGCCGTGGATCGCCTGCGGCGCCCGCCCCGCCAGGGCCGTTTCGGTCAGCGCCGAGAGGACCAGCGCCAGGCCGACGCCGACCAGCAGCTGCGGCGGCACGGTCAGGACCACCTCCGCCTTGGGCAGCAGGGCAAGGCCGCCGAGGCCGCCGGCGACCAGGATCGCTCCCGCCGCCGCACGGGCCCGGGCGCTGCCCGCCGCGGGGCCGAGACGGGCGCCGAGCAGCGCAGCCAGGGGCATCACCGAGACGACGATCGCCGCCCCGATCGGACTCAACCGCCAGCCTTCGATCAAGAGCAGGACGAGCAGGAAGAGCGCGGCGGCGATCGCAGCCGAAACAAGGGCCAAAGCCAGATTGGCGAGCCAATGCGGACGCCCGGTGTCCCTCAGCTCGGCCGCGACGATCCCGGTCGCCGCCTCGTGCCGGGCGACGGCTAGGACCGGCACGCCGGCGGCGATCGCCAGCGGCGCCTGGATCAGGAAGATCGACTGCCAGGAGACGAGCTCGGTGAGCAGGCCGCCGACCGCGGGGCCCAAGGCGGCGCCGGTCGCGCCCGCCGTCGCCCAGATCGCCACAGCGCGACGCTCGGAGCCAACCGTGGCCGGCAGCAGCTCCAGGACCGCGGTGACCGCGAGGGCACCCCCCAGGGCCTGCACGCAGCGAGCCGCGATCAGGGTGCTGAGCTCGTTAGAGAGGCCGCAGGCGAGGCCGGCGCCGGCGAAGACCGCCAGGCCGATCGCCGCGGCGCGGCCGGGGCCGATCCGCCGCGCCAGGTGTGCGGCGGGTACGGCGGCCAGCGCCATCACCAGGTTGAAGGAGACCAGCACCCAGGTGACCCCCGCGACGCTCGTATCGAGCTCGCGGTAGATCTCCGGCAGGGCCAGGACGACGATCGAGGAGTCGGCCAGGACCAGGCCGACGGCGATTGCCAGGGCGGCAAGGCGGGGGCGGGGCGGGGCGCTCAATACCCCAGCTCCCTGGCGTACTTGTCGCGGTAGGCACGCCGCTTGTCGAGCACGTCTTCCACGTAGGCCCTGGTTTCGGGGAAGCGGATGTCGGTGACGCTCAACTCACTCCCTCCCCAGCGATCGACGTTGCCAGGGCCGGCGTTGTAGGCGGCCAGGGCAGCGACTGTGTCGCCGTCGTAGCGGTCGAGCAGTTCACGCAGGAGGTAGGTGCCGTAGCGAATGTTGATTTCCGGATCGGAGAGGTCGCCGAGCTCGAAGGTGGTGCCGCCGCTGTGGCGCTCGATGTCCTGGGCCGCTTCCGGCGTGATCTGCATCAGTCCGCGCGCACCGGCGCTCGAGGTCTGGTCGTCGAACTTCGACTCGGCGTAGATGACCGCGGCGATCAGCGACGCATCGACCTTCTTTTCGGCGGCCTGCTGGCGAATGATGTCCTCGTGGCGCAGCGGCAGGGTCAGCTCCTGGATGACGTCGTCGAACTTGCCGAAGACGCCAAGCGCCAAGCCCACCGCGAGGCCGGCGAGCGCCGCCGCGCCGCCGGCGAGCAGGCGCCGCCGCCTCGCTCGCTTCTTCATTCCTCGAGCTTCTCGACAAGGGCGGACAGCTCCCGCTCGAGGTCGTCGACGCTGCCGTCGTTTTGCACCACGTGCGCCGCCCGGGATGCCTTTTCGGCCTGGGCGAGCTGGCGAGCCTCGCGCTCGTCGACCAGAGCGTGCCCGCGCGCCTGCGCTCGCTCGCTCCTCACCTCGTCCGCGGCGATCACGGCAACCGTGGTGTCGAAGACGTCCTCCATGCCGGTCTCGAAGAGGAGCGGGACCTCGACCACGGCGACGTCGGTGCCCTCCGCCAGGGCGGCCAGCCAGGTGCCGATCCGCTCGCCGACCAGCGGGTGGATCTGACCCTCGAGCCACCTCAGCTCCTCGGGGTCGGCAAAGACGATCGAGCCGATCCGGTTGCGATCGACGTGCCCTCCGGGAGCGACGTCCTCACCCCAGCGCTCGACCAGGCGCGGCAGCAACGGCTCAGTCTCGAGCAGCTCATGCACCACGGCGTCGCTGGAGATAGTCGCCGCCCCCAACCGCTCGAAAGCGGCAAGCGCCTCGGACTTCCCGGCTGCGATCCCCCCGGTGAGCCCGATGGTCAGCGGCCGGGCCAACCCGCTACCTCAGGACTCGGGCGATGCCTCGGGCTCCTCAGCGGCCTCAGTCTCCTCAGCCTCCGAAGCCTCAATCTCAACCTCAGCCTCAGCCTCCTCGGGCTGCTCAGCCGGCTCCTCCGCCTCGGCCTCGGACTCCTCAGCTTCCTCCACCGGGGCCTCGGCAGCAGGCTCCTCAGGGGCGACCTCGGCCTCAGCCTGCTCCACCTCGGCAGCGGGCTCGGGGGGTACCTCCTCAGCCGTATCTCCAGCGGGTGGCGTGGAGGGTTGTCCCTCCGGCGGGTGAGCCGGAGGGCTGCCCTCCGCGACAGGACCCGCTGGCTGAGACTCCTCAGGCGTCCCTTCCTCCCCGCCCTCCGCCGAAGCAATCTGCTCGCCCAGGTCCCCCATGGGCATGTTCTGCCCCTCGACCCGCTTGATGCTGAGCGACAGCCGCCGCCGCTCCTCGTCGATCTCGAGAATCTTCACGTTCAGCTTCGAGTTCGGCTCGACCACCTCGGTCGGGCTCTCGACGTGGTGGTCGGCGAGCTCGGAGATGTGGACCAGGCCCTCGACGCCGGGGAGGATCTCGACGAAGGCGCCGAAGGCGACGACCTTGGTCACGGTCCCCTCCAGCACGTCGCCGGAGCGGTGGGTGCTGATCACCCGCTGCCAGGGGTCCTCCTGGGTCTGCTTGAGGCCGAGCGAGATGCGCTGCCGGTCGCGGTCGATGTCCAGCACTTTGATCCGCACCGTGTCGCCGATCGAGACGACCTCCGAAGGATGGTTGACGTGGCTCCAGGAGAGCTCGGAGATGTGGATGAGCCCGTCGATCCCGTCGAGGTCGACGAAGGCGCCGAAGTCGACGATGTTGGAGATCTTGCCCTCGACCACCTGGCCGGGCTCGAGCCGTCCGAGGATCTGCTCGCGGACCTCCTTGCGCTCTTCCTCCAGCACCGCGCGGCGCGAGAGCACGACGTTGTTGCGGCTGCGGTTGAGCTCGATGACTTTGCACTCGAGCGCCTGGCCGAGGAACTCGTCGAGGTTGTGGACGCGGCGGATGTCGACCAGCGAGGCGGGCAGGAAGCCGCGTACGCCGAGGTCGAGGATGAGGCCGCCCTTGACGACCTCGATCACGTTGCCTTCGACCGGTTCGCCCGACTCGGCGGCGGCCTCGATGCGGCGCCAGGCCTTCTCGAAGCGGGCCCGCTTCTTGGAGAGGACGAGGCGGCCCTCGGCGTCCTCTTTGGTGAGGACCAGGGCATCGATCTCCTCGCCCAGCTCGACCTCGTCCGCCGGGTCGACCGACTTGCGGATCGAGAGCTCGGTCGAGGGAATGACCCCCTCCGACTTGTAGCCGATGTCGACCAGGACCTCGTCCTTGTCGATGCGGACGACCTTGCCTTTGACGACGTCGCCCTCGTCGAAGGAGACCATCGTCGCCGCGTAGTTCGGCACGATCTTGCCGTCGATTTCGACCAGCAGGCCGTTGGATCCCTCAACCGGGGAGCCGGTGGGCGCAGGGGTCGAGGTCGTATCGGTCAAGGTCGTATCGGTCACGGACACAGCGGCGAATAATTACAGAAATAGCCGCCGCCTCCTCTGCTCCCATGAATATCGCCCAAGCGGATATGGAGGGGCATTCACTCCCGCGTCCGGGGGCGGCGGGAGATACCCTGCGGCCATGCCGATACGCGCAACCAAACGCGGCGAGGAGCGAACGCCGCTCGAGGGATCCTGCGACGTGCTGATCTGTGGCGCCAGTTTCGCGGGCCTCGCGGTCGCCCGCGAGCTGGCCGGCTGCGGCGCCGACGTGCTGATCGTCGATCGCTATGAGATCGGCGAGCGGCAGACCTCGGCCTGCGGCATCCCGACCGACTGGCTGCGCGCGACCGGCCTGATCGAGGCGGAGCGGCAGCGCTTCAGCTCGCTGCTGATCCACACCCCCCACGGCAAGAGGCGCTACGAGCTCCCCTGGACCTTCTCGACCTTCGACTACCGCGAGCTCTGCGAGCTGCTCTGGCGCCAGTGCGACGCCCGCTTCGAGACGGCGAAGGTGAACGGGCGCGCCCGGCCGGCCAACGGCGACGGCGCGATCGCGATCGAGACCGACCGCGGCGTGGTCTCGGCGCCGCTGGTCGTCGACGCGCTCGGCTGGCGCCGGATGCTCGCCTCGGGCGACGGCTACCAACCGCCCGACGCGCCCCTCTCGCGCGGGCTCGAGGTGCATCCCGATGGCAGCAGCGAGGACCTCGAGGTCTGGATCGATCGCCGCTTCGTGCCCGCCGGCTACGGTTGGTCTTTCCCCGCCCGCGACGAGCTGCGGATCGGCGTCGGCTCCTTCGACCCGCGCTTCCACGTTCGCGAGACCACCGAGCTGCTGGCCGAGGACCTGGGGCGCGACCGCGTCCGCTATCAAGGAAATTGGATCCCGCACGAACTGCGCCGCGCCACCGAGGGCGGCGTCTTCTTCGTCGGTGATTCCGCCGGGCACTGCCTGCCGCTCACCGCGGAGGGGATCAGGACGGCGCTCTACTTCGGCATCGCCCTCGGACGCGAGCTGCGCGAGGTCCACGCCGGCGGCCAGAGCCGCGAGCAGGCCGCGGCTCGCTACGCCGAGTTCCACGATGCGCACGAGTGGAAGTTCCGCTGGATGCTGCGCGTGCAGCGGCTCGTCCCCCGCATCCCGCCGCGCCTGCTCGGCCCGATGATCCGCCTGCTCGGCTCCAAGCGCTTCGTCGACTGGTCCTTCAACCACTACCTGCGAATCGCGCCGCCGGGACCGCTCCCCTCAACGCACGATCAGCAGCGTGCCGGCGATCAGCAGGACGACGCCGATCACCCGCTCGGGGCTGAGCGGGACCTGGTCGAGTCCAAGCAGGCCTAACCGGTCGATCGCCACCGAGGCGGTGAGCTGGCCGGCGATCGTCGCCGCCGCGACCCCGCCCGCGCCGATCGAGGAGACCACCACCAGCGCGTTGGCGACGTAGATGGCGCCCAGCAGCCCACCGAGCAGGTAGTACCAGCTGACGTCGAAGGTCGAGCCGAGCCCGCCCGCCTTGCCGCTGAGGACGACGATCGCGGCGAGGGCGACAGTGCCGACGAGAAAGGAGACCAGCGCCGCGGGCAGGCTGCCCGTCGCCCTGCCGAGGCCCGCGTTGATCGGCGCCTGCAGCGCGATCAGGCCGCCGGCGACGGCGGTCAGGAGGACGGCCAGCCCCTTATCCACGTGCCCTACTTCGCATCGAGCCAGTCCACGCCGACGCCGATGTCGACCTCGAGCGGCGGATCGAGCTGGTAGGCGGCGCACATCTCGCGCCGCACCAGCCCGGTCGCCTCCTCCATCTCCGCCGGCGGGCCCTCGAAGAGCAGCTCGTCGTGGATCTGCAGAACCAGGCGGGTCTCGGCGCCGGTCTCGGCGAGCGCCCGCTGACAGCGCACCATCGCCACCTTGATGATGTCGGCGGCGGTGCCCTGGATCACCGTGTTGACCGCAAGTCGCTCACCCAGCCGGCGGGTGTTGGGATTGCCCGAGCGCAGCTCGGGGATAGAGCGCCGGCGGCCCATCAGCGTTCGCACGTAGCCCTCCTCCTGGGCCTGCTCGACGATCTGCTCGCGGAAGGCGCGAACCGCCGGGAAGCGCTCGAGGTAGCGGGCGACGAACTCCTCCCCCTCCTTGCGAGGGATGTTGAGTCGGTCGGCGAGGCCGAACCCGGTCAGCCCGTAGACGATCCCGAAGTTGACCATCTTCGCCTTCGAGCGCTGGCCGACGTCGACGTCCTCGCGGGAGATGTCGAAGACCTCGGCCGCGGTCGCGGCGTGGACGTCTTCGCCGGCGCGGAAGATCTCCTTCAGCACCTCCTCGTCAGCGACGTGGGCGAGCACCCGCAGCTCGACCTGGCTGTAGTCGGCGGAGAGCAGGCGGGCGCCGCGCTCGGCGACGAAGCAGGCCCGTACCGGGCGGCCGATCTCGGTGCGGATCGGGATGTTCTGCAGGTTGGGGTTGGTGCTGGAGAGGCGGCCGGTGGTGGTCGAGGCCTGGTTGAAGGTCGTGTGGACACGGCCGGTCCCGGGATCGATCAGGTCGGGCAGCGAGTCGAGGTAGGTGTTCTTCAGCTTGGTCAGCTCGCGCCAGGACTCGATCTTCTCGACGATCGGGTGCTCGTCGCGAATCTGGGCGAGCACGCGGGCGTCGGTCGAGAAGCCGGTTTTGCCGCGGCGCTTGCGGGTCAGGCCGAGCTGCTCGAAAAGGACGCGACCGACCTGCTGGGGAGAGCCGATCGTGAACTCCTCCCCGGCGAGCTCGAAGATCTCCTTCTCCAGGGTCGCGATCCGCTCGCCGAAGCCGGCCCCGACCTCGGCCAAGCGCTCGGCGTCGAGCTTCAGCCCCTCGCGCTCCATCGCGGCGAGGACGTGGACGAGCGGCAGCTCCACCTCGCGCAGGAGGGGCTCCAGCTCGAACTGATCGAGCCGCGGCCGCTGTGCCTCCGCGAGCGCTGCGACCAGCCTCGCTTCCTCGCCTGGATCGAGACCGGCCTCGACCTCCTCGCCGAGGGCGAGCTGAGCGTCGTCCCCGGGCTCCGCCGCGGCCCCCTCGGCGAGACCGATGCCGGCGTCAGCCGCCAGCTCGGTCAGCTCATAGGTTCTCCGCTGGGGCTCGAGCAGGTAGGCGGCGAGGAGGGTGTCGTGGTCGAGGTCCAGGTCGACGCCCTCACGGGCAGCAGCGGCAAGCAGGCCGTGGCGCCCTCCGCCAAGGGACTTGGCATCGTGAGCGGCAAATGGCCTACCGGCAAGCCCAGCCGCCAGCTCGTCCAGCGTCGCGGTGCCGGCAACGATCCGCTCGCCCTGGGCAGCGGCCCAGCGCCCGCCGGCGACGCCAAGCGCCACCGGTCCCTCGCCGAGGTCGGCCGGACTCCCCTCCTCCACCTCGACCGCCAGCTCCTTCTCGACGCTGCGGCCGGGAACCGCCTCGCCCTCGGGCAGGGCTTCTTCGAGCCGCTCCATCACCGCCCGCAGCTCGAACTCGCGCATGAAGTCGCGCAGGGCGCCTCGGTCGGGCTCGGACCCCATCACCGTGGACAGCTCGACGCCGGTGTCGATTTCGTACTGAAGGGTCGCGAGCTGCTTTGACATGCGGGCGTCGTCGGCGTGCTCGATCAGGTTCTGCTTGCGTTTCGCGCCGGAGATCTGATCGACGCTCGCCAGGACCCGCTCCAGCGTCCCGAACCGCTGCAGGAGCTGCGTCGCCGTTTTCTCGCCGATCCCCGGCACGCCGGGGATGTTGTCCGAGGTGTCGCCGCGCAACCCCATCAAGTCGGTGATCGACTCCGGCGGTACGCCGTAGCGCTCAAGCACCGCGTCGGAGTCGTAGATCTTGGTCTCGGTGATGCCGCGCGAGGTGCTCATCACCCGGACCCCCGGCCCGACTAGCTGGTAGGCGTCGCGATCCCCGGTGACGACCATCACCGCGATCTCCTCCTCGCGCGCGCTGCGGGTCATCGAGGCGATCACGTCGTCGGCCTCATAGCCCTCGATCCTGACGTTGGTATAGCCGAAGGCCTCGACCAGTGGCATCAGGTGCGGCCACTGCTCGCGCAGCAGGTCGGGACGCGGTTTGCGCTGAGCCTTGTAGAGGTCGTAGGTGACCTCCCGGCCGGACATCCCCGCATCCCAGGCGACAACCACCCCCGCCGGACGATGCTCGTCGATGATCTTGACCAGCATCGACGCCAACCCGTAAATCGCATTGGTCGGCCGCCCATCGCTGGTCCCAATCGACTCCGGCAGCGCAAAGAACGCCCGGTAGGCAAGCGAGTTGCCGTCGATCAGGAATAGCTCGGGGGCATCAGCGGCCATCGCGGCAACTCTAAGCCGCGACGGGGCGGCGCTCAGTTGCGGTGGATCCGCGGGACGACGATCTTCCGCGCGATCGTCGTCGTCTCGCCTTCCGCGGACTCGAAGCGGAGCACCAGGTGGACCTTCAGCCAGCGAGCTCGAAGCCGTTTGCGAGCGCTCGCGGAGAGTCGGCAGCGCACGGTCTGCCTCCCCGCCTCGCGGACCCGCCGGGTGAAACGGCAGACGCGCCGCGAGCCACCGTAGGTGGCGATCCTGCCGACCACTTCGAGCCGCCCGGGGGCCGCCAGATACAGGGAGGCATCCAGCACGGCCGCGCCGCCGCCGTGATGCAAGCCGATGAGCTTCAGCGGCGGAGCTCCACTCTCCGGCGACCCGGCTCCGGCAATCGGAGCTGACGCGGCACCCTCCGCGGCGGGGAGTCCCGTTTTGGGCTTTTCCTCGGATTTCTCTTCCGGGTCGGGTTCGAATTCCGGTACCGCGCAGGAGGCCGGCGCGCCGCTGGGCGTTATCTCCTCCGGTTCGGCGGACTCCGTTTCGAGCCATTCGGTCAACTCTTCGGGTCGCTCGGCGAGGACCTCATCGGTGCTCTCAAAGCCCGCTTCGATTTCGTCGTCGTCGAATTCGCGGAAGGGCGACCCTTCCATCGCCCGCCACGGCGCCAGCCGGTCGGTCAGACATGAGACGAACGGTTCGAGCTCTAGACCCGCCACCGCGTCGCCCACGCCGCGCAGGCTGTCCAGGTAGAGCGAGCGGCAGCCGCTGTCGCCGAGACACGCGTCGAACATCACACCGGCATCGCCGTCGAAATCGAGGGGACCCTCCCACGCCTGGTCGGTTCCCCAGGGAAACATCTGGAAGACGCCGAGGGGATCGCTGTAGAGGAAGAAGTTGTTGGGCAGTTTGGGGGAGCTGGTCCCGGCGTACCCGTCCCACATCCCGATGTACTTCTCGACCGCCCACATCAGGGTCATCTCGCTGAGGTCGGCGACTCCTTCCATTCGGGCGTGGAATGCAGGCGAAGGCGCATTCACGGCCGCGACCAACGCTTCCAGGTCGGCGAGGTTTTCGTCGTCTCCCTCGTCGACCTCGAATGCAACGGCGCCACCGGGCGTGACATCGGTTCCATATTCGCCCTCGTAGAGATGCTGTGCATCGTCATCGAAATCACCGAACCACCGCTGCAGGGCGATGACGTCAAGGGTCTCGACGTCCATGTAGACGCCGTAAGCGGTGCCGTTTACCCGTACGAAGGCATACCCGGTGCGGGGGGCCGGGACTCCGGCGGCACGGAACACCTCGTAGGCGAGGGTCTCGTGCAGCATCGTCGGGTCCTGCACCATGCTGTTCAGGGTCATCTTCTTCAGGCCGAGCAGGGTCTGGCCTTTGACGAACTCGTTGAACTTGAGTTTGAAACCCGCCTTGTCGTCAATCGGCCGAAACGAGCCTCCGACGTTGCCCTTGAGCCGCACCCCGGCGTTCGCCATGGTGGGCAGGGCCTTGGTGGCCCCGCCGGGCGTGCCGTCGGTGAACGAGACGGTCACGTCACCCGGCACGTACTCCTCCGGTTCGACTTCCAGCCCTTCGAGCGATTTCTGCGGGAGATCGATGTCGACTTCGGCGACCATGCCGGACGCGTAGAGATCGGCAGCGGGACCGGGTGGCGGCGCAGCCCCCGCCGGCGCGACAGCGACGGCACCGACCACCGCAAACAGGGCGATGGCCGCACTCGCACATCCTGGGCGTCGGACTCCGAAACGGCGCACGACAGGCAAGCTAGCGAGTTATCCCTTGGAGCAAACGCTTCAGCGCATCCACAACTCGCTCAGCGTCGTGGTTCAGCTGCTCTTCCGAGAGGCGAACCACCTGAAAGCCCCGGCGCCTCAGGTCCAGGTCACGCGCCCGGTCGTCCACGAAGGCCTGGCGACCGCGGTGGTACTGGTAGCCGTCAGTTTCGACGACGAGCCCCTGGTCCCGCCAGAGGAAATCGACAAGGTGCGACCCAACGCGGACGTTGACCTCCGGCACCGGCAAGCGGTAACGGCGGCAGAGCCGCAGGAAATCCCCCTCCAGATCGCTGCGGCTGCGATCACCAACCGCCGCGTCGCCGATCGGCAAGCCGAGCACCTCCGCCTGGCGGATCGCGCGGCGCAGTTCACGCGGCGAAACAAGGCCCCGCTGGCCCGGCCTCGATACCACTCGCCGGAGGTCCGCGATCGTGCGGGCGGCCTTTGTCACGGGAATGCCGCTGCAAAGCGTCACATCGACAGGTAGGAGCGAGAGGGAACGATGCAGACGAACCCCATGCCGCCTCTTCTTGCCTCCGTCGCCGGGAATCGAGACGTCGATTGGACCCTCCCTGGACAGAAGCAGCCCCCAGAGCTGGGCCGCGCTGCGGTGGCTGAGCGCAGCGCCCCAGTATCCGAGGAGGGAGTTCGTCCTGTCAGCCTCCACAGCCGCCCCGAGCGCCCGCGAAGCGCTGTCAACAGACGCTGTGGTCGTGTCAGGCGGGCTTCCACCTCGCCTGCAGGCGATTACGGCGGCCATCCAACGGGCCTCGTCGGAGAGGGCCGTGTGACCGACCGCATATACACCCCGGTGGATTCGATGCAACCGCCCGGCACGCGCCCGCCCGCGCACGGCATCTTCACTGACACCCGCAGCGCGCAACTGACTGACCGAAACAACCCCGTGCTGCTGCTTGGCGATTCTGGAGATCACCAGATCTGACCTGGCCCCTTTCCCGTCCATATGACCGGAAAGGGGCCAGGCGACGCTTGTTCTCCCCGCGGGCATCTCGAAATGGCCGCAACTTCCGGGACGCAGTCGTCCCGTCGAAGGTCATTCGCCGGCTTACCCCGCTTTTGGAACGCCGCGCAGCAAACCCCGGCCGGGGACGAAGCGGCCGACGCGGGCTGCGTAGGAGGCGTACTCGTCGCCGTGGACCTGCAGCAGGTACGGCTCCTCCACCAACCTCACCTGCAGCTCGAGGCCGATCAGCAGGGTGGCGAATGCGGCGATCGCGAGGGGGCTCGGGACCATCAGCACCAAGCCGAAGACGGTGGGCAGCATCGCGCTGTAGATCGGGTTGCGGACGAGGCGGAAGGGGCCACCGGTGACGAGCTCGGTGCGCTCCTCGGGGTCGACGCCCACCCGCCAGGAGTCGCCCATCGCCAGCTGGGCGCCGAACGTGGCGGCGATCCCACCGACGGCGAGAACCAGGCCGACCGCATGGCCGACCATTCGGTCGAGCGCCGGGATCGGCTCGAGGATCCCGAGCAGCGCCAGGATCGGTGCCGCTCCCCCCATCGCCAGACCGGCGATGAACAGCGCGCCGGCGATCCACTCCAACGGACCGGCGCCCGGCGGCAGCCCGTGCAACCCGGTCGACCCGGTGCGGCGCACCTGCAGTGCCACCCGCACGCCGAAGGTGATGGTCAGGGAGATGCCATAGAGGACGAGTGCGGCGACGGCCATCGCGCCTCGATCCTATGCGCAAGCGCTATCAGTACTCGCAGGCGCTGCCATCGCTATCGCTGTCGAGCCCATAGTGGTCTTCACCGACGACGACGACAGGGCCGGTGTACTCCGGCCCGTCACCGCTGCCCCCTTCACAGTCGTAGTCGGAGGCGTAGGGGTCGAGGCAGGCGCCGCTGTAGTTGGGATCGCATTCGGAGGATTCTTCGCTTTCTTCCGCTTCAAGCGCTTCCTGCTCCCGCGCTTCAGCCCTTTCCACCTCTTCTCGAGCGTGCTGACGCGCCGCTTCTCGTCGGACCAAGCGACGAGCCGCTTCCCTCCTTGCCGCCTGACGGCGAGCGCGAGCTCTGCTGCGGGCCTCTCTTGCCTGGCGTTCCTGGACGCGCTTGGCCGCCATCCGCGCCTGTCTTGCTTCCTGCGAGCCCTCCGAATCAGAGCTGGAGCCGCATCCTGCCCCCATCGCCAGGGTGCAGCCAATCACCAAGATCGCCAAAACCCGCATCGTTCCTCCCTGAGACTCTGTGCGTTTGCAAAACGCAGCATATGAGTCTCGGCAACCTCCACGCGGGAGGCACGAGCGAGCAGAGGGCCGAATCTGATTCGATAGCCGACCATGGCTGTCAGTGCTCAATACAGCGTCACGATCCGGGTCGAGCTCGATGCACGGCAGGAGCCGCTGGGCAAACTGACCGCTGCGATCGCCGAGGCGGGCGGCCAGCTTCAGGGCGTCGACCTGGTGCCGGGGGCGGGCAGCGAGGGCAAACGAGTGCGGGAGTTCACGATCGACGCCCAAGACCGACCGCACTGGGAGCGGATCCTGCGGGCGATCGGTTCTACCCGCGGAGCCAGGGTCCTCGACTACGTCGACCGCACGATGCAGATGCACCGCGGCGGCAAGATCTCGGTCGAGAACAAGTACCCGCTGAAGACGCGCGACGATCTCTCGATGGCGTACACCCCCGGCGTCGCCCGGGTCTGCCAGGACATCCACGCCGATCGCGCCAAGGCCTTCGAGTACACGATCAAGAAGAACACCGTCGCGGTGGTCTCCGACGGCAGCGCCGTGCTGGGGCTGGGCAACATCGGCCCCGAGGCGGCGATGCCGGTGATGGAGGGCAAGGCGATGCTGTTCAAGGAGTTCGCCCAGGTCGACGCCTTCCCGATCTGCCTCGACACCCAGGACGCCGAGGAGATCATCAAGGCGACGGAACTGATCGCCCCCACCTTCGGCGGCATCAACCTCGAGGACATCTCCGCCCCGCGCTGCTTCGAGATCGAGGACCGCCTCAAGGAGACGCTGGACATCCCCGTCTTCCACGACGACCAGCACGGCACCGCGGTGGTGACGATGGCGGCGCTGTTCAACGCGCTGAAGATCGTCGGCAAGCCGATCGAGCAGCTGCGGGTGCTGGTGGTTGGCCTCGGCGCCGCCGGGGTAGCGGTGACCAAGATGATGCTCGCCTCCGGCGTCACCCACGTGGTCGGCTGTGACCGCCAGGGCGCCCTCTCGACAGAGCGCGCGGATTACCAGTCAGGCGAGATGAGCGGGATCAAGCGCTGGTACGCCGAGAACTCGAACCCGGAGAAGCTGAGCGGGCAGCCCGCCGACGTGATCGAGGGCATGGACCTCTTCATCGGCCTCTCGGGGCCGGGGATCATCTCGGCCGAGGCGCTGGGCAAGATGAACGACGACGCGATCGTCTTCGCGATGGCCAACCCCACCCCCGAGGTGATGCCCGAGGAGGCCGATCCCTATGTGCGGATCATGGCCACCGGCCGCTCCGACTACCCGAACCAGATCAACAACGTGCTCGCCTTCCCCGGCATCTTCCGCGGCGCCCTCGACGCGGGCGCGCCCAGCATCACCGAGGAGATGAAGCTGGCGGCGGCGCAGGGGATCGCGATGGCGGTATCCGAGGCCGACC
>DASSXC010000123.1:0-7413 GCA_035704205.1 Solirubrobacterales bacterium
GGGGGCATTCGTC
Source organism: Solirubrobacterales bacterium (assembly GCA_035704205.1). GTDB lineage: Bacteria > Actinomycetota > Thermoleophilia > Solirubrobacterales > 70-9 > VRUE01. The sequence continues at coordinate 14 of DASSXC010000123.1, forward strand.
CCTCGGCCGGCGGGCCTTTGGCTATTCGGAGACGATCAAGGCCGGCGTCTGCGACAGCTCCTCGGCCAGCGCGTCGATCTGCTGCGCCAGCTTTCGGGTGTCGGCCTTGCTCAGCTCGATGTAGAGGACGAAGCCGTCGCCCTTGCGGTAGGGCTCGAGCGAGGCGTAGACGTCTTCGAAGTCGGTTTCGATCTGCTCGACCAGCTCCGGGTCCTTCTCCTCGACCAGCGGCTTGACCGCTTCGAACGCCGCCTCGGCGCCTTCGACGTTGGCCTCGAAGTCGACCAGGTCGGTGTGCGAGTAGCGCTCCTCCTCGCCGGTGATCTTCGACGCCGAGACCTCGCCGAGCAGCTCGTTGGCGCCGTTGGCGATCTGCACCGCCTGCAGTTCGACCGTCTTCACTTTGCGCTGCAGCTCTTCGATATCGGCGAGCAACTGCTTGGCCACCGGAGTCATTCCGTTGGTCGTGTCGTCGACCCAGAGCGCCTGCTCGATGACGTGGAAGCCGCCCCATTCGCTCTTCGGCACGTCGTTCTCACGCGCGTCGATGCGGGGATCGAGGTCGCCGAAGGACTCCGCCACCGGCTCGATCCGCTCGTAGGGGATGCGGGCGGGGGCGTAGAGGGCCTTTGCCTTTTCGACGTCGCCCGCTTCGACTGCCGCCACGAACGGCTCCGTCGCGGCGACCAGCTCGGTGGTGTTCTTCTCCAGGTAGTCGCGGTACTGGGAGATCGCGTCTTCGACCTGCGGGCTGCTCTCGGCGTCGAGCTTGCCGCTGACGGTCAGCGTCCCCTTCTCGTCCTCACCGCCCGGGCAGTAGAGCGTGTATTCGCCCTGCTCCAGGGTCAGCGAGAAGCTGCCGGAGAGTCCGTCGGAGAGGTTCTCGACCTCGCCCAGGATCGTGTCCCCGTCCATCACCTCGAGCTCGGTGACGCTGGAGGTTCCGGCGTTTTCGACCTCGAAGGTGATCGGCCCGGCGGGGGCCTTCGCCTGGTTGGGCACGCAGCCGGCGTCGGTCAGTTCGAAGGACATCTTCTTGGCGCCGGCCGGGGCGTCGTTGTTGGAGCCGCAGGCGGCCACCAGGAAGGCCATCAGGCCGGCGGCCGCGACCGTGAGTGCGGCGCGGACGAGAGATCGGTTCATCGGGGTGGAAGCTCCTTGTCGTCTGGTCAAAGTTAGGGGAACCTAACAAAAACCGACATATTGAGTCGGATTAGCGTCCTCAGCCGAGCAGGGTTTCGCCGACGTAGCCGCCCTGGCGGGCGCCCGGCGGGACGGCGAAGACGGCGCTGCCGACGTGCTTGATGTACTCGTTGAGCGCGTCGTTGCCGCCGAGGCGGCGCTGGATCGGCACGAACTGGCGCTGCGGGTCGCGCTGGAAGCAGATGAAGAAGAGGCCGGCTTCGAGCTCGCCGAGGCTCTCGTCGACGCCGTCGGTGAAGGAGTAGCCGCGGCGCAGGATGCGCTCGCCGCCGTTCGCCTGCGCGGAGGCAAGGCGGACGTGGGCGTCGACCGGGATCGTCGGTTCGCCGCCCACCTCGGCCTCGAGGTCGAGCGGGTCGGACTCCTTGCTGCCGCCCAGCGGGGCCCCCTCGTACTTGTCGCGGCCGATCGTCAGCTCCTGGTCTTCGAGCGGCGAGCGGTCCCAGATCTCCAGCAGCATGCGGATCCGGCGGGTGACCAGGTAGCTGCCGCCGCGCATCCAGGCCGGCCCTTCGTCGCCGACCCAGACGAAGCGGCGCATCGCCTCGGTGTCCTCGGCGCGGATGTTGGCGGTGCCGTCCTTGAAGCCCATCAGGTTGCGCGGCGTGTCCTGGCCGCGGCTCGTCGTCGAGGTGCGGCCGAAGCCGAGCTGCGACCAGCGCATCACCACCGTGCCGCGGCCGATCCGGGCCAGGTTGCGGACCGCGTGGAAGGCGACCTGGGGATCGTCGGAGCAGGCCTGCACGCAGATGTCGCCACCGCTTTCACCGCCGTTCAGCTCGTCGGCCGGCAGCGGCGGGATCTCGCGCAGCGCCGGCGGTCGATCCCCGCGCAGGCCGAGGCCGCGGCGCTCGAAGAGGCTGGGCCCGAAGCCGATCGTGACGGTGAGGCGGGAGGGGAGCAGGCCGACCGTCTCGCCGGTGTCGTCGGGCGGAGCGGGCTGGAGGTCGTTGGCGGCGCCGATCATGTCCCCGGCGGTCATTTCCGCGGCGGCGCGGGACCACTCGCGCAGCATCTCGCGCAGCTCGGCGCGATCCTCGCTGACCAGGTCGAAGGCGGCGAAGTGGAGGCGGTCCTGGGCGGGCGTGTCGATGCCGGCCTGGTGCTCGCCGTAGAAGGCGACCGAGCCGGTGCCGTCCGACTTCGCCTCGGCGGTCTCCTGGCCGACCAGGAAGCCGGTCGCGCCGCCGAGGCCGAGCCCAGCGGCACCCGCTCCGGCGGAGGTCAGCAGGCGGCGGCGGGTCAGCGAGGGCATCTCGGCGGGTGCAGGCGGGTCATCGATGGCTCAGGCGGGGCTCTCGACCGGCGTGCCCTCGGGTGCCGCGGCCCGCTGCGGGCCGCGCGCGGGGGCGGGACGGCGTGGCCGCCAGCGGTCGGGCCAAAGGACGTAAAGCGTCATCGGCACCGCGTAGAGCAGGTAGACGAGCGTCTCGCCGACCGTCGGGGTCGGTTGCAGGCCCAGCATCCCGGTCAGCAGCGAGCCGGAGATCGTCCCCGGCTGGACCAGCCAGGTGAGGTCGAGCGCCTGCCCCTGCAGCTCGTTGAACCAGCCCGCCTCGTGGGCGGTGTGCAGCGAGGTCGAGAGCAGGCCGGCGGCGACGAAGACGAGGATCAGCCCGGTGATGCGGAAGAAGCGGTTGAGGTTGAGTTTCACGCCGCCGCGGTAGATGCCGATGCCGATCGCGATCGCCGCGATCAGCCCGATCACCGCCCCCGCCCCCGCCGCCGTGGTATCGCTGGCGTCCTGGAAGGCGGCGAGCATGAAGACCGAGGTCTCGAAGCCCTCGCGCAGCACGGCGAGGAAGGCCATCGCGACGAGAGCCATCGCCGAGCCACGGGCAAGCGCGGTTGCCGCGCTGCCCTGCAGGGCAGCTTTGATGCCGCGGGCGTTGCGGCGCATCCAGACGATCATGTAGGTGACGGCGGCGACCGCGACCAGCCCGATCACCGTCTCCAGGCCCTCCTGCTCACGCTGCGGGAGCTGTTCGCCGACGACCTCGAGCAGCACCGCGATGCCAACGCAGAGCGCCACCGCTATCCCGACTCCGATCCACATCTGCTTGATCGCGTCGCCCCTGCCCTCTTTGACCAGGAAGGCGGCGATGATGCCGACGATCAGCGATGCCTCGACGCCCTCGCGCAGGGCGATGACCAGGGTTGGGATCATCCAGCTGCTGCCTTTCGCTTCGTTTGGGAGGGCGCCAGTCCGCTTAGGCGGCCCTAATTAGGCGGCCCAAAACCTAGCACGACGGTAGGTATTGCGCTATGAGCTGGGCAGCCAGGGGTCGAACCAGGGGCAGATGCCGCGGGTCAACGCGTCGGCCTCCGGGGGTCCCCAGGTCCCGGGCTCATATGGATGAACCGGGCCCGGTTCATCCAGCAGGGGCTCGACGATCCGCCAGGTCTCCTCGACGGTGTCCTGGCGGGTGAAGAGCTGCGCCTGCCCGTTTAGCGCGTCGCCGAGCAGGCGCTCGTATGGCTCGGGGTCCTCGCCCGGCACTTTCTCGAAGAGGACCTCCAGGTCGGCCGCCTCGAAGGCCTCCTCGCCGGCCCGCTTGGCGAAGAGGCGGATGCGCGAGCCCGGCTCGGGCTCGATCCGCAGGGTGAGCTGGTTCGGTTCCGGCAGCTTGCCGGGCCCTATCCCGAGCCGCGGCGGCCGCTTGAAGACGACGCTCACCTCCGAGGCCTTCACCGGCATGCACTTGCCGGCGCGGATGAAGAAGGGGACGCCGCTCCAGCGCCAGTTGTCGACCTCGAGCTCGACCGCGGCGAAGGTCTCGGTGGTCGAGTCGGGCGCGACGTCCTTGACCTCCCGGAAGCCCTCGTACTGGCCGCGCACGTAACGCTTGGGATCGGCGGTGCGGGTCGCCTTGAAGAATTCCAGCTTCTTGTCGCGGATCGAGTCGTGGTGGTTGCCGGTCGGCGGCCCCATCCCGACCAGCGCCAGCACCTGCAGGGCGTGGTTCTGGATCACGTCGCGCATCGCCCCGACCGCGTCGTAGAAGCGGCCGCGATCGTCGACCCCGAAGTTCTCGGCGATCGTCATCTGCACGTGGGAGACGTGCTCGCGGTTCCAGACCGGCTCGAGCAGCGAGTTGGCGAAGCGCAGGTAGGTGATGTCCATCACCGGCTCCTTGCCGAGGTAGTGATCGATGCGGAAGATCTGGTCCTCTCTCAGCACCTCGCACAGTTCGTCGTTGAGCGCCTGCGCCGACTCGAGATCGTGCCCGAAGGGCTTCTCGATCACGACCCGGGCGTGCTCGGTCAGACCGCCGTCGGCGAGCCCGTGGACGACGGTGGCGAACAGCGAGGGTGGAACCTCGAGGTAGAAGACCGGCTGCCTCGCTCCCTCGAGCGCCTCGCCGACCCGCTTGAAGGTGCCGGCGTCCGCATAGTCGCCCTGGATGTAGGAGAGGCGCGCGGCGAGCCGTTTGAAGACGTCCTCGTCGGGATCCTCGACCGTCACCGAGATCGCCTCGCGGGCGTGGGAGCGCAGCTTCTCGTCGTCCCAATCGTCGATCGCGACGCCGACGATCGGGCAGTCGAGCTTGCCCCGCGCCTCCAGCCGGTAGAGCGCGTGGAAGGTCATTTTCTTCGCCAGGTCGCCGCTGATCCCGAAGATCGTCAGCACGTCGGCAGCGGTGCCGTCCTTGCGCTTCGCCATCGCCGGCCAGGCTATCCGAGTCGCCAGCCGGCGGTTGGCGCTGAGTCGGCGTAGGGTTAGCCGACGAACCAAGCGCGGAGCGAGCATGGGAGGGAGTTGCTGATGGAGCTGGGAATCGTCGGACTCGGCCGGATGGGGGCGAACATGGCCCGCCGCCTGATGCGCGACGGCCATCGCGTCGTCGCCTACGACGTCAATCCCGATGCCGTCGCCGAGCTTGCCGGCGAGGGGGCGGAGGGCGCCACCTCGCTGCAGGACCTGGCCGGGAAGCTGAGCGCACCGCGGGCGGTCTGGGTGATGGTTCCCTCCGGTGAGATCACCGAGCAGACTGTCGACGACGTCGCCGCGGTGCTCGAGGCCGGCGATGCGATCGTCGACGGCGGCAACTCTTACTACCGCGACGACATCCGCCGCGCCGAGAAGCTGCGCGAGCGGCAGATCGACTTCGTCGATTGCGGCACCAGCGGCGGCGTCTTCGGGCTCGAGCGCGGCTACTGCCTGATGATCGGCGGTCCCGACGGGGCGGTGCGGCGGCTCGACCCGATCTTCGCCAGCCTCGCCCCGGGGGTCGAGGCGGCCGAGCGTACGCCGGGCCGCAGCGGCGACCCCTCAGCCGCGGAGAACGGCTACCTGCACTGCGGGCCGAACGGCGCCGGCCACTTCGTGAAGATGGTCCACAACGGGATCGAGTACGGGATCATGGCCGCCTACGCCGAGGGGCTCAACATCCTCGAGAACGCCGACGCCGGCAAGGTGCGGCGCGAGCAGGACGCGGAGACCGCGCCGCTCGAGCAGCCCGAGTACTACCAGTACGACCTCGACCTGCCCGAGGTCACCGAGGTCTGGCGGCGGGGCAGCGTGGTCGGCTCCTGGCTGCTCGACCTGACCGCGGCGGCGATGCAGGAATCCCCCGACCTCTCCGACTTCGCCGGCCGCGTCTCCGATTCCGGCGAGGGTCGCTGGACCTCGATCGCGGCGATCGACGAGGGCGTGCCGGCGCCGGTGCTGACCACGGCGCTCTACGAGCGCTTCTACTCGCGTGGGCTCGACGACTTCGGCGACAAGGTGCTCTCGGCGATGCGCAAACAGTTCGGCGGTCACGACGAGAAGGCCTCCTAGCCCGCCCGGCGGGTAGGCATTCCGATGGCGATCGAGACCAGGGTCTTCCCCGACGCAAACGCGGCCTCGCGCTACGCGGCCGAAGCCCTCGCCGCCTCCGGGCGGGAGTCGGTGGAGGCGCGCGGCGAGTTCAACCTCGCGCTCAGCGGCGGCAGGACGCCGTGGGCGATGATCGGCCAGCTCGGCGAAATGGAGGGGATGCCCTGGGAACACGCGCACATCTACCAGGTGGACGAGCGGGTGGCGCCGCCCGGCGACGAGGCACGCAACCTCACCCACCTGGTGCAGATGCTCTCGCTCGACCACCAGGCGGCGCTGCGGCCGATGCCGGTCACCAGCCGCGACCTCGAACTCTCCGCCGCCGAGTACGAAGTGCACGTCCCCGAGCATCTCGACCTCGTCCACCTCGGCCTCGGCCCGGACGGTCACACCGCCTCGCTGGTCCCCGGTGACTCGGTCCTCGAAGTCGAGGATCGGCGCGTCGCGATGACCGACGGCCTTTACGAAGGCCACCGCCGCATGACCCTCACCTACCCGGCGTTGGCCGCGGCGCGCCAGATCCTCTGGCTGGTGCTCGGTGAGGCCGCCCGCGAGCCGCTCGCCAAGCTGCTCGCCGGCGACACCTCGATCCCGGCGGGTCGGGTCGAAAACGACGACATGCTCCTCGTCGCCGACGAGGCGGCCATGGCGCGTTAGCGTATGCGCTAACATCTCTTGGGTGACGGCGCGAGAGATACTTGGTCGCAGTGGTCTTAGCCAGGCCGAGTTGGCCCGCAGGGCCGGTATGCCGCGCTCGGTGGTCAACGCTTACGTACGAGGGAAACGTGAGCCCGGCGCCGACGCGCTTGCAAGGTTGGCAGCGGCCGGGGGCTTGGAATTGACGCTGGCTCCTCGCAGGTCGCCGGTCGATGTCGAGCGGGCGAGCAGGATCCTCGTTCAGGTTCTGGAGCTTGCTGAGGCGCTGCCATTCCGACCACGCCCTGAGCTTTCCTATCCGCACCTGCCGGATCGGATCGCCAAGGCGGGATTGGCTCGATGAGCGAGCTGGTTGAAAAACTGTTCTCGATTCACGACGCGCTCACGGAGGCCGGCTTCGCCCACGCTTTCGGCGGCGCTATCGCCCTCGCCTATTGCGTAGAGGAGCCACGGGGGACGCGAGATCTCGACGTCAACATCTTCATCGACGCATCGAAGGCCGAGTCCGTCCTCGCCTCACTGCCGGACGGGGTTCGGGTCAGGAGGAAGGACGTCGACAGGGTCTTGCGCGACGGTCAGGCCCGGTTGGACTGGGATGGAACCCCAATCGATGTCTTCCTCAACAACATCCCGCTGCACGAGGCGGTGGCTGGGTCCGTCGTCTGGGTTCAGCTCGAAGGCCGCGACATTCCGGTGCTCGACTGTGCCTCGCTCGTCA
>DASSXC010000124.1:0-2690 GCA_035704205.1 Solirubrobacterales bacterium
AGGAGCACCTTCGGGGCCGGACTCCGATGGCCCGATAAATATCGATCGGAGTTCCAGGACAATGACGGACTTCTTGGCCACCTCAGAGGGCCTGGAACTCGTCAAAGCCTTCATGGCTGTGAAGGACGCCAAGATCCGCCGCCGCATCATAGATATGACGAAGGCAGTGGCGTCCGGGGAGGAGTAGCTGCCGCTGTTCAGCGCAGCAGAGATGTTCCCCCTGTTTTTTTCGACGTTGCGCAGCGACGTGAGTTTCACGTACATTAGGTGCGACAAGATGGCAGAGGGCAGCACCACGCCAACTCAGCGATGAACCGCTCGTAATCGTGCTGCTAAGTGGATTCAACGGAGCTGACGAGGTGAGTTTCTGTTTCGTTCGCCTAGCGATTTTCCTTTCGTGGTGTTGACATTTCAGTCTGCGCACCGCACCTGCGCACCTCCCACGTAAGGAGTTACACTGGAAATGGCTAACGCACGTCAGCAGAATCAACCGAAGGCTCTGATCCGCCGCACTCTGGAAAGTGCTCGCCGGGACATCGAGCAGATCGAGCGCAAGTTCCATCACGCGATTAGGGCCGTACAGAACGGCGGATTTACCAGCGGACGTCGTTCTACGAAAGCAGCGACGGCTCGAACCAGGACCGCCGCTGGTCGGCTAATGGGCCGTCCCGCACCGGTTCAGACGGCGATCTCGAATGTGCTGAAGAAGCGCCGAACGGGACTCACGATGGATCGTCTCCAAGCGGCTCTGCCGAAGTTCGATGAAAAGTCGCTCCTGAATGCGACGTTCGCGATGCGCCGCAAGGGCCTGATCACGTTTGACGAGGCCGGCAAGGGACGTGGCAAGCATCGTTGGGAAGCCTGAGCGATCCGCCTACGCGCACACGAAAGGGGGGCATGGCTGCCCCTCTTTTGCGTTGGCGCAGCCGACGATGAAGCTCGCCGCCTGATGGGGTAACTTCCAGCGCAGCATCCGCCACAGCACAAGGGATTAGCACTACTTTGGTAGATTAACGGAATGGTAACGCTCTCGGCCTGAAGCTTTGTTCAGGGCGGGGACGAAGCGATGGCGACGGCAGAGGACTGGCAGAACGAGCTTCGGCGCTGGCTTGGGCCGTTTCTGAGCCATTTGGGCCACAAGGCGCGCCGGCGGATGTGTCCGCTCTATGTTGCGGGCCTGATCGGTCCCGGCGAGCGCAAGAGCGTGCAGCCGATGGCGTCGCGGACACCGGCAGCCGACTACGATCAGCTGCATCATTTTGTTGGCGCCGGCATTTGGGATGAGGCGCCGCTCGAGCGCGAGCTTATCGTGCAAGCGGATCGACTGGTTGGTGGCGCGGATGCGGTGCTCGTCATTGACGACACGGCGCTGCCGAAGAAGGGCAAGCATTCGGTTGGGGTGGCGCCGCAATATGCGACCGTGCTGGGCAAGCAGGCGAACTGTCAGACCCTGGTGTCGCTGACGCTCGCTCGTCGGGAGGTGCCGGTGCCGCTCGCGCTGCGGCTCTATCTGCCGGAGGGCTGGACCGAGGATCCCGCCCGCCTGGCCAAGGCAGGTGTGCCTGAGCCGGCGCAGCGGCACAGGTCCAAGTCCGAGATTGCTCTCGCCGAGCTCGATCGTGTGTTGGGTGCTGAGGTCCGCTTTGGCGTCGTGCTCGCCGATGCCGCATACGGCAGCAGCAGCGGCTTCCGGCACGCGCTCTCGCAGCGCGGCCTGACGTGGGCTGTCGGGATCCCTCGCACCCAGAAGGTCTACTCGCTCGAGGTCGGGCTCACCTGGCCCGTGGCGCCGCGCGGACGTCCGCGCCAGAGGCCCGTCCCAGACATCAGGCCTGTTGCGGCGCACGAGATGCTCGGACTTCAAAGATGGCGGACCGTCACATGGCGGCGTGGTACCAAGGGCCCGCTCAGAGCCTCGTTCGCGGCGGTGCGGGTTCGCGTCGCGGACGGCACCCCGACCCGCGCTGGAGAACGGTCGCACCAGCACCTCCCAGGCAAGGAGGAGGTCTGGCTCGTGGGCGAGCGCCGTTCGACAGGCGAGCACAAGTACTACCTCTCGAACTTGCCGATCGAGACGCCGCTGAAAATCCTCGCCGCCACCATTAAGGCGCGCTGGCTCTGCGAGCAGGCCCATCAGCAGCTCAAGGAGGAACTTGGCCTCGATCACTTCGAAGGGCGATCCTGGAGCGGCCTGCATCGACACGCTCTTATGAGCATGATCGCCTTCCTCTATCTGCAGAACCGGCGACTCGAAGCGGCGAAACGGGGAAAAAAACAGGATCGGCCCGCCGCCTCAGCCGAGCCTACCCGCGATACGCACCGCGATCATCGCGCTCTTCAACCCCGGCCGTTGCCGACGATGTCCCTTCCGGCCCAGGAACTCGCCAGAGCAGCACGCGGATAATCTACCAAAGTAGTGCTAGTGGATCGATTCTAACGCTTGGCGCCCGCGGTTGACGGCGGCGATGATCTTATCGGGATCAGCGGTCCAGATGAAGGGCTTGGGGTCATGGTTGGCCTCGTCCACATAGCGGTTGATGGCAGCCTGGAGTTCGACGACGGACCGGAACGCGCCGCGCTTCAGGCGCCGCTTGGTAAGCGTGGCGAAGAAGGTCTCGACCGCGTTGAGCCAGGAGCATGAGGTGGGCGTGAAGTGGAACACGAAGCGGGGGTGGCGGGCGAGCCAAGCC
>DASSXC010000125.1:0-9710 GCA_035704205.1 Solirubrobacterales bacterium
GCCTTCCCGCTCCTCGCCACGATCTTCGCAACCTGCAAGTTCGCTCTCCTTGCCGTAGCGATCGTCTACCTGCTTGCGGGGCTGGCGATGAGGGCCAGTGCGACTACGCGGACGGCCTAGCGCCGCCCGAGCCCTCGAACAGCTTCCCGTCACGAATGCGCTCGGCCATCTCGGCCGACTCCTCGCGATAGATCCGGCCGTCCTCGAACTCGATGGTCGGGAGCTTGCGCTGGCCGGAGAGGCGCTCCAACTCCCCACGCTTGCCAGGCCGGATGGGCTCCTTCACAACCTCGTACTCGACGCCCTGCTCGTCGAGTGCCTTCTGCACCCGCCAGCATGGGTGGGCGCCCATCTTGGCCCACATGACTGGGCACCGGTGGAGTTTGACCGCCATCGACCCACCCTAGCTTGGCGTGGCGCGCGCGGCAAGCAGCGCTACTCGGGCACCTCCGCGGAGTAGGCGGGTGAACCGCTGCGGATCAGCGCCTCAGCGCGGACCGCAGACGCCTCTCGTTGATTGGCTCAAATTTCTTGAATTTATTGAGTAATCAGTGTATGCCTGAGGCCCCAAACTGCAAGGAGAGCGACGATGCGCAAACTCAAGGTCGTCGGAACTGCTCTGTTCCTGCTTTCCCTGACCAGTGCCCTGTCCGCGCCGGCTTCGGCGCAATCCGGTCAGTTGACAGCAGAATCGTTTCCCGTGCACCTGGAAGGCTTCCAAACCCTGGCTGGGGCAAACAGATTTACAGCGTTTGGCCTGGTCGTGGAATGCCCGCAGGCAACCGGCGCCGGCGACGTCGGCGAAGCGAGCGAAACAATCACAGTGTTTCCGTCAAATCCCGGCCCCTGCACGGCTGGAGGATTTCCCGCCACAATCACAACAAACGGCTGCGACACCCTGCTTCACATCGGGGAAACAACGATGGAAGACCGGTATTCGGGAACCGTTGACCTGCTCTGCCCGGCCGGGAAAAGCATCGAAATGCACGTCTACGCGAGCGCCACCCACAGCCTGAAACTCTGCCAGTACCGAATCTTTGAACAGGTGGGCCTCGGCGGCGGAACGGTGACCAACGACACAAAAGGACACCTCATTCTGGGCGGTGCCATAACAGGAATCACGATCAAAAAAACGGGGTTGTGCGGAGCCGCCGAAACGCAAGAAGGCATCTTCGAGGGAGAAGCCACAGTCGTCGGCACCAATAAAATGGAAGAACCCGTGGGGATCCAGATCTCGGACTGATAGCGACAAGCAAAACCGCCCCCCAATGGATGCGTGCTCCGCAACCGGTGGCAATGCCGCCGGTTGCGGGCATAGGTCCGCCTGCCCAACGGACCCTGCATATCCAGAGATACGCGCCTCCTCTCCCTGTAACAACCCCAGAAACGTCTTCGCGAAGCGAGGCCGGTTCCGGTGCAACCAAGGAGGCCGCCGGGCAGGCTAGCCGATTGAGCGCTTTGGTGCAAGCCTGCCCGGCTTCGCCATGCCGAACCGAGCCGCGATCAGACGACGAGGTGGCTGACTGTCAGGCCCGCCGGTTTGCCGCCCTGGGTGCCTGTCAGTCTCGTTGTGCTTTCGTAGGTCGCGTCGAACTCTTTGTTTGTTTCCGCGGTCCCCCCGCAGAGAACGCCGTGGATTGTCGCTTTGGCGATCGTTTTTTTGTCTGAATGGAGGACGATGTGGTCCGGGGCCCCGGCCACGTTCGTCATCCACAGGCCGGTGATCGCCTGCGGTCCCACTGTCACTGTGCAGACATCGGCACCGCCGCCTTTGACGTGGAACGTCATGTCTTCGGGGCCTTCGCAGACGACGTCGATGCTGATGCCGTATTTGAGCCCTTCTGTCTCCTCGCCTGTGAGCACGTAGTGGCAGTCCCCGGGTGTCATCGTCACCGGCAGGGTGGCCCCCAGGAACGGTGTGGTCGAGCATTCTTCGTATTTGGGCACCCCGATGGTCATTTCTGTGGTTTTCCCGGGCAATCCGCCTTCGAAGTGGAATTTTTTGCAGACGATGCTCCTGGTGCCGACCGTGAACTCGTGCACGGTGCCGGCGGCCACCTCGGTTGTGACCGTCGTGCCAACGTTGTCTTCGGTTGTGAACTCGGTCGTCGTGAGGGTCTGTGCGGTCGGCGTGCTCACCTCGAGCACGGCGAGCACCGCGAAGGCCGCAAGCACCACGAGGGCCAGGCCGAGAATCTTCAGATTGCGCATCTTGCTCCCTTTCGGTCGAAGCCTTATCAAGATGCGCTAAATGATCAAGCTTTTCTTGTTGAAAAGCGGTGCCCTAAGCTGCCTGGGCGAGCAGGTCAGCTAAGAGCGGGCTCACCGGAGCGCAGTGCTGCCAGCACCCGCTCGGCCACAGACTCGCCGGTCAGGCCGACCTCCTCGCGCAGCAGCGCCGGCTTGCCGTGGGTGACGTAGCGGTCCGGCAAACCGACCCGCATTACCCGCCCACGATCTGAGGGCCGGTCGGCAAAGGAGTCCTCCAGATGCTCGAGCACCGCCGAGCCAAAGCCGCCCGCCAGGACGTTCTCCTCGATCGTCACGACGAGGTCGTGGCCAAGCGCCAGCCGCTCCAGGAGCTCGGCGTCGAGCGGCTTGGCGAAGCGCGCGTCGGCGACGGTTGGCCGCAGATCGTGGGCCGCAAGGACCTCGGCCGCCCGCAGGGCCACGCTGACCCCGTACCCGTAGCCGAGCAGCGCCACCCGCTCACCGCTGGCGAGCAGCTCGCCGCTGCCGATCGGGAGCTCTTCAGGGGCGGCGGGCAGCGCCACCCCCTCTGCGGAGCCGCGGGGATAGCGCAGCGCCGCCGGACCGTCGTGGGCGATCGCGGTGCGCAGCATGTGGACCAGCATCGCCTCGTCACGGGGAGCCATCACCACGACGTTTGGCAGCGGCCTGAAGTAGGAGACGTCGAAGGCGCCGTGGTGGGTCGGCCCGTCGTCGCCGACCAAGCCGGCCCGATCCATGGCGAAAGTGACGTCGAGCTCCTGCAGGCAGACGTCGTGGATGATCTGGTCATAGGCCCGCTGGAGGAAGGTCGAGTAGATCGCGCAGACCGGCTTCGCTCCCTGAATGGCCAGGCCGGAGGCGAGCAGGACGGCGTTCTGCTCGGCGATGCCGACGTCGTAATACTGCTCGGGAACCTCGTCGGCAAGGCGCTGCAGCCCGGTCCCCCCCGCCATCGCCGCGGTGATCCCGACCACGCGCTCGTCGCGCTCGGCCTCGGCGACGATCGCGTCGGCGAAGACCTGCGTGTACTGGGGCGGGGCGCCAGCCGCGGGCGGCTTCTCCAGCCGCTCCGGCGCGATCGCCTCGGGTGAGTCGGACTCCTTGACCGGCACCGGCTTCGGCGCCGGGGCGCCGTTGACGATGCTCTTCGGCTTCGCCGCGTGCCACTTCTCCATCCCCTCCAGGCCGCCCTCCTCGGCGGGCGCGAAGCCCTTGCCCTTGACGGTGTGGATGTGGACGACGACGGGACGGTCGGCCTCGAAGGCCTCGCGCAGTGCGTCGCGCAGGGCATGCACGTCGTGGCCGTCGATCACGCCCATGTAGGCGAGGTCGAGCTCCTCGAAGAAGAGGCCCGGCGCCCAGTAGGCCTTGATCGCCGACTTGATCTCCGGGCCCAGCCGTTCGATCCGCTTGCCGAAGCCGAGCGGCAGCTTGGTCAGCTGGTTCTCGACCCCCTCGCGGGCGTGGTAGAGGCGAGGGTTGAGGCGGACCCGGTTGAAGTAGCGGGATAGCGCGCCGACGTTGGGTGAGATCGACATGCCGTTGTCGTTAAGCACGATCACCACCGGCGTCTGCAGGCCGCCGGCCGCGTGCAGCGCCTCGTAAGCGACGCCGCCGGTCAAGGCGCCGTCGCCGATCACCGCGGCGACCTTGCCGTCCTCGCCGATCCCCTTGCGCATCGCCTCCTTCAGGCCGACGGCGTAGCCGATCGAGGTCGAGGCGTGACCGGCGCCCATGATGTCGTGCTCGGACTCGAAGATCGAGCAGAACGGCGCCAGGCCCTCGTACTGGCGGATCGTCGGCAGCGCTTGCCGTCTGCCGGTGAGGATCTTGTGCGGGTAGGCCTGATGGCCGACGTCCCAGAGCACCTTGTCGCGGGGCGAGTCGAGCAGGCTGTGCAGGGCGACCGCCAGCTCGCAGGTGCCGAGGTTGGCGCCGAAGTGACCGCCGATCTCGCCGATCGTGTCGATGACGTAGTCGCGCATCTCCTGCGCCACCTGCTGCAGATCGTCGTCGTCCAGCTCGTGCAGATCGGCCGGCGAATCGATTCCTTCGAGCAGTTTCTCTGGTCTCTCGCTCATTCGTTCCTGGTGAAGATGTAGTCGGCGACGCCCCTCAGGTCGCCCGTATCGCCGTCGGCCTCCGCCAACGCCGCGGTCGCTTTCGCATGGGACTCGGCTGCCAGCTCTCGCGCCCGCTCCAGGCCAAAGAGGCTGACGTAGGTGATTTTGCCATGTCGCTCGTCGCTTCCACGGGGCTTACCGAGCTGCTCGTCGCTTCCGGTCACATCGAGGATGTCGTCGACGATCTGAAAGAGGACGCCGAGCTCACCGGCGAACCGGCGATAGGGGATTGTCTCAGGTTCGGCCACGTCCCTGAGCGAAAGTACGACGCCGACGCAGGCTGCGATCAGTCGGCCGGTCTTGAGGCCGTGCAGCGAGCGCAGGGATTCGGCATCGCGCGCCTCGCCGGCGACGTCGACGTACTGGCCGCCGACCATGCCGTCGACACCGGTCGCCGCCGCGAGCTCGGCCAGGGCGGCGAGCACGCGCGCCGGCTCACCGGGCTGCTCGCAGAAGAGTCGGATCGCCTCGGCGAAGAGACCGTCGCCGGCCAGGATCGCCACGTCCTCGCCGTACTTGACGTGCGAGGTCGGCTGACCGCGGCGCAGATCGTCGTCGTCCATCGCCGGCAGGTCGTCGTGGATCAGCGAGTAGGTGTGGATCAGCTCCAGCGCCGCCGCCACCCGCAGGTAGTCCGCGGGGTCGGCGCCGAGGGCGCGCGCCGTCGCCAGGGCGAGGACCGGGCGGACGCGCTTGCCGCCGGCGAGCAGCGAGTAGCGCATCGCCTCCTCCAATCCCGAGGTCGGCGGCTGGGCGGAGAAGCGCAGGCGCTCCAGCTCGGCGTCGACGAGGGCGCGCAGATCCTCGGGGTAGCTCACAGGCGGCGCTGGTCGCTCACTGCGATTCCCGCGACTCGCGGATGCGGCGGTTTGCCTCCTCGACCGCCTCGCCGGAGAGCTCGGCGGCCTCGCGGGCAAGCTCGGCGGCCCGCTCGTCGCTCGCCTCGCTGCCCTCGAGCTCGGCGGCGATCGCCTGCAACCGGGTCGAGATCTCGCGCAGTCGGGTCCCCTCGCTCATCTCAACGCACCTCCTGTCGCTCGCGCACGATCGCTCCCAAGATCCCGTTGACGAAGCCGGGCGCGTCGGCGCCGCAGTACTCCTTGGCGATCTCGACCGCCTCGTCGATCGCGACCTCGTCGGGCACGTCCTCGCTGTACTCGATCTCGTACAACGCCACACGCATCACGTTCAGCTCCAACGGCGCGATCCGCTCCAGCTCCCAGCCGCGAGCGTGGGTGGCAATCGCCGCGTCGAGCTCCTCTCGGTGCGATTCGACCGCCTCGGCCAGCTCGCGGGTGAACGGCCGCGCGTCTCCCAGCAACTCCCCCAGGGGACGCCCGGTGACGTCGCGCTGGTAGCAGGCGAAGACGGCGTCGCGGCGCTGGTCGGATCTGCGCATCGGCCTATTCTCGCGCTTCGGGCGGCTGGGTCGGCGTGCCCTACGCGCGCGAGACGTACTTGCCGCTGCCGGTGTCCACCCGGATCGTCTCGCCCTCCTCGATGAAGAGCGGCACCTGGACGACGACCCCGGACTCGAGCGTCGCCGACTTGTTGCCGCCGCCGGAGGCGGTGTCGCCTTTGACGCCCGGATCGGTCTGGGTGACCTTCATCTCGACCGCACCGGCCACCTGCACGTCGCTCGGCCGTTCGTCGACGAAGAGCACGTCGACCTCGTCGTTGGGCAGGACCCACTTCATCGCCTCGCCCACGGCGTCGCTCGGGATCTCGATCTGCTCGTAGTCCTGGCTGTCCATGAAGACGGCGGCCTCGCCGGAGTCGTAGAGGTACTGCATCTTGCGCGACTCGGTGTGGACGGGCCTGAACTTCTCCCCCGCCCTGAACGTCTTGTCCTGGACCGAGCCGTCGTCGAGCTTGCGCAGCTTCGTCCGCACGAACGCCCCGCCCTTGCCCGGCTTGACGTGCTGGAACTCAAGGATCTTGAAGACCGACCCGTCGATCTCGATATGGCTGCCGTTCTTGAACTGGTTGGTGCTTATCAACGTTTTACCTGCTAATTCGTGGCTTTGGCATCTGTAGGTCGCATCTAGGGGCGTCTAAGTCACCCAGGAGAGGGGCGAAGACTATCCAGCCCGTGCTTCCGCCCGTTGCAATGCAAAGCCTATGTTCGTTGGTAAACACACAAATAGTGAGGTAGGAAATGTCGGAAGGCTCGTTGCGGTAGATCAGACGGAGGCGCGGCTTGCCTTTATGGCTCTCGGTGTCGAAGCGGACTCGACGACAGTCGGCCAGCTCTGGATGGCGACCTGAGCCCATTAGCTCACCGACATGCGGGTTGGCCTCGCATCCCAGGAACAGCTCTGCGATCCGGCGTTTCAGCGAGTCGACTTCAGCGCGGTCCGCCTCGGTCGCCTTAGCTGACAGCGTCGTCAGCTCGGCGATATCACCCTTGACTCCCTCGGCAAGCTCGACCTTGACCTTGGGAGCGACTGCGCCTCCCACGACCTAGCGAACGTCAATGCCGAGTTCGGCCAGTGCCTCGGCACCATCCTCGGTCCCATCGGCTGCCCCACTGCGCACCCGCTCGGCAGCGAGGGCCTCGACCTCATCGTCGGCCTGGCGATCATGAAGCACCGCGATCTCGCCTTGCATTTGGCGCATCTGCTCTTCAAGGTCGCTCAACTTCTCGAAGAGCTGCCTAGACCTAGTCCTTGGCAAGAGCGGCATCGCGAACCAGAATACCCTTGCCGTCCGCTGGATTCGCAAGCGTTCGTGATCTCGCATGGCGATGCTCCCATTGACCAGTTAGACAACTGATTGGTGGAGATCACGCTTGCGAAGACCAGACGCTCAGCCATCTCAGACAACCGCGAACAGGCGCCACTCGTCGGGGGCGCCCTTGAGGGTGTGGGTGCCGCGCTCGGCGAAATCGAGGCCGGAGCCGACGACGAGCTCGCGGACGGTGCTGGAGACGAGCACCTCACCGGGGTCGGCGAGGGCGCCGATGCGGGCGCCGATGTTGACCGCCATGCCGCCGACGTCGTCGCCGATCAGCTCGACCTCGCCGGTGTGGATGCCGGCTCGGACCTCCAGGCCAATCTCCGGCACCGCCTCGTCGATCGCGGTCGCGCAGCGGATTGCCCTGGCGGGCCCATCGAAGGTGGCGAGAAAGCCGTCGCCCATCGTCTTCACCTCGCGGCCCCGGTGGACGGCGAGCTGTCGCCGCACGATCGCGTCGTGGCGCTCCAGCAGATCGCGCCAGTCGCGGTCACCGAGTCGGGCCGCGGTCTCGGTTGACCCGACGATGTCCGTAAAGAGCACGGTGGCCAAGGCCCGCTCGGGTTCGTGGTTTCGTCGAGCGCCGGTGAGGAACTCCTCGACCTCGTCCAACAGGGGTTCCATGTCCTCGGTCCAGGCGAGGTGGTCGGCACCCTCCAGCTCGACGAAACGCGCGTTCGCGATCCGCTCGGCAAGGAAGCGGCCCTGTTGGGCGAGGACGATCCGGTCGTCGGCCCGATGCAGGATCAGCGCGGGTACGTCGATGCTCGGCAGGATCGCCCGCACGTCCATCTCCCGGTAGAGGTCCATCAGGGCGATCGCCCCCGCTGGGCTCGTCCCCTGCCGCAACAGGCGCCCCCACCAACGTTCGGTCTCCACGTCGCCGACGGCGCTCGGCGCCCAGTAACGCAACCCGACCGGCCCTCCCCACTCCCGGCGCACCATCTCAGCCCAGCGATCCATTACGTCTGCGGGCAAGCCGAGTGGGAAGTCAGCGGACCTGACCATCCGCGCGTAGGTGCCGTAGAGGACGAGCGAGGAGATCCGCTCCGGATAGGTCGCGGCGAAGAGCATCGACATCGGCCCTCCCTCGGAGACACCGAAGATCGCCGGCAGATCGCAGTTCGCCGCTTCCAGCACCGCCCCGAGGTCGCCCATCGACTCCTCCAGGGTCGGCGGGTCGGCCGGCCGGTCCGAAAGACCCTGGCCGCGCTTGTCGAAGACGATCAAGCGCGCGAAGGAAGCGAGGCGACGCAGGAAACGGGCCATCGCCGGGCTCTCCCAAAGCAACTCGACGTGGGAGACAAAGCCCGGCACGAAGACCAAATCGAGGTCGCCTTCGCCGTGCACCTGATAGGCGATGCTGACCCCATCGGAGTCCGCATAGCGAGTCGGAGCATCGACCTCCACCGTGCTGTCCATCGTAGGACGCCTGCCGCGGCACGCCAACCTCTAACCTACGTCCTGTCTGGGAGATGAGGAAATCGCTGGGGACACTCGCCGTTGCCGCTGTCGCGTTGCTCGCCATCGCGCCGTTCGCGCGGGGCGAGGAACAGACTCGCGAGACCTACAAGTCCGCCGTCGAGCCGATTTGCCAGGCCAACCGCGAAGCGAACGAACGGATCATGGAGGGGGCCAGGGATCGGGTCAACAAAGGCAAGCTGGAGCTGGCCGGCAAGCAGTTCATCCGCCTCTCGGGCTCGTTCGGCGCGATGATCGCGAAGCTCCTGCCGATACCCGCACCGCCCGCCGACGATCGCCGGATCGATCGTTGGTTCGAGCAGATGCGACTGCTCAAGCAACGCCTGCGCAACGTCGGCAAGTACTACAAGGCCGGCGAAAAGATCAAAGCCACCCACGAGTCGATCCTGGCCGAACGCGCCGGGATCACCGCCAACAACACCACGGTTCCCCTTCACTTCCACTACTGCCGCTTCAGTCACATCAAGGGCACCTAGAAGGATCGGTACCCAGGGGCCGCGGCATTCAGCTCAGTCCGGAGATTCAGCGGCGGTGCTGGTCGTCAAGTTCGACGCGGCCCCGCCCGAGAGCACTCGCCGGACCACACCTGGAAGGAGGATGCGGGCGACCGCGGCAAGCCCGTAGGGACGCGGTACGTAGCGCTCCGCCTTGCCGTGCAGGCCGCAATCGACGATCGCCTCGGCGACCGCCTCCGGCTTGGAGACGGTCCAGCGGGTCAGCGCTTTCTCGCGCAGCTCGGTCGCCGGAAACCCCTCGGTCTCGATGAAGCCCGGCAGCACCATGCCGACGTGGACCCCGTGGGGCCGCTCCTCCGCGTAGAGCGCGTCGGTCCAGCCGACCAGGGCGAACTTGCTGGCCGAGTAGGCGCCGGTCCGCGCCCGGGCGACGCGGGCGGCGGTGCTCGCCACGTTGACGATCGAGCTCGGGGTCGAGGCGCGCAAGGCGGGCAGCAACGCCTCGGTGAGGCGAACCACCGCGTCGAAGTTGAGCTCCATGTGGCGCTGCACGTTGGCATAGCCGGTATCGCCGAAGGACCCGCGCCAGGCGGCGCCGGCGTTGTTGACCAGCAGGTTGAGGCGGCCGTCGCAGCGCTCGGCGAGATGGGCGCGGACACGCTCCGGGGCGTCGGCATCGGTC
>DASSXC010000126.1:0-2116 GCA_035704205.1 Solirubrobacterales bacterium
ACTTTGGCTGGCGATTCGGCCGCCGCACGCTTGGCCGCCTCGGCGCCGACGTACGGGGTGAGCGAGAACTCCACCAGCTCGGGGAGGAGCTGCTCGATCTCCTCCACCTGTCCCATCACGATGCGCTGGTAGATGATCCAGAAGATCCCGCCGACGATCGTCTCCTCGAGTGTCCCCGGCAGGTCCTCGCCGTTCGCCGCGACCTTGCGGCCCATGCGGAAGAGCGGCACGAAGGCCTGGATCGAGCGTTCGTAGCGCTCGACCGCCGCCGGGCCCGCGGAGAGCGCCTCGACGATGCAGGTGCGGGCGAGGGCCGGCTCGGTCGCCACGTAGTGGAGGAAGGCCGCCAGCCCGGAGTTGACCCGGGCGGGCCAGGTATCGACCCGGCTGGCGGCGTCGACGACCCGGCGCAGCGCCTCTTTGACGGCGAACTCCGAGGCGGCGAGGAAGCAGTCTTCCTTTGAGGAGAAGTTCTCGTAGAAGGTGTTGCGGGCGATGCCGGCGCGGCGCACGATGTCGGCCACGGTGACGGCCCTGTAGCCCTTCTCGACCGTCTCCTCCGCGAGCCCCGCGATGATCCGGGCGCGCTGGTGCTGGGTGATGAACTCACGGGGTAGAGGATGACGCCCGGGAGGCATTCTGGTTGCCTGGGAGACACGCTCAGCCACGCAATCCAAGTTACTCATAGCCAGCGGAGATTCAAGCTGGACGGATCAGCGATATACCGCTAGAGTACCGGAGGCCAGACAACCTGTTCCCTAGATCGAGAAGGAGGGGGTAGCGATGGGGAGTCAGGCCGCAACCAACGTCCGGGCAGGGGCTGAGGGGACCGGCAGGACCAGGGAAGTGGAGACTCTCCCCCACTCACCCAAGCTCGAGCTTGTGAATTCCTCCAAGCGCGAAAAAATTCTCGAGGGAATGCTGGAGGCGGTCGGGGCCGGGGGCTACGATTCGACCTCGGTACGCACGGTTTTGGACCGAACCGGGCTCTACCGGCAGGCCTTCTACGACCACTTTCCCGACAAGGACGCCTGCTACCTGGCGGCGCTCGAGATGGGGATTCAGCGCCTCGAAGCCGTCGTCGTGAGGGGGGCGGCGAGCGAAGAGAGCTGGCGCGGCAGGCTGCGGGCCGGCCTCGGAGCGCTGCTCGACCAGCTCGACGCCGAGCCGGATTTCGGCCGCGGGGTGATCGTCGAGGTCCACGCGGCGGGTCCGGAGGCCCTGGCAAAACGGGCCGAAGCGCTGAAAAGAGCGGCCGATTTCATCGATCTGGCGCGTCAGGAGGTGGACGAGTCGGAGTCACCGCCGCAGATTGCCCCGGAGGGGATCGTCGCCGGGATCCACGCGATCGTCCATTCCCGGCTTTCCACCGGGGCTACCGAGGGGTTCCGGGGCCTGCTGCCGGAGTTCATGTACTTCGCCGTGCTGCCCTACTTCGGCGCCGAGGCCGCCAGCGCCGAGATGCAGGCCGCTCGCACCTAGCGCCGCGGGCGTTGGACAGGGCGGGAACGCTGCCCTACATTGAGAGGCGATGGATTCGCCTTCGACTTCGAATCCTGAAGCGCCCCTCGATCGCCACGAGCTGCCCCGCGCTTACATCATCCGCTCCGAGCGCGAGCGCTTGCTGGAGGCGATGGTGAGGATGTCGGCGGCGAAGGGGTACGAGGCGACAACCGTGACCGACGTGATCGAGTACGCCGGGGTCAGCCGCGAGACCTTCGACGAGATGTTCGAGAGCAAGCAGGCCTGCTTCCTCGAGGCCTACGACGCCGTCTTCGACGTGCTGGTGGCGCACGTCACCGCCGCCTTCGGGGCGGCATCGGACAGGAGCTGGCCGGAGCAGATCGCCGCCGGGCTCGGCGCCCTGGTCGAGCTGCTTGCGATGGAGGCGGACATCGCCCGGATGGCGATGGTCGAGGCGACCGCGGCGGGCGACGACGCGCGCGAGCGCTACCGGGCGATGTTCACCCGCTTCACCCCCTTCCTCGAGAAGGGTCGCACCTATTCGGGTCAGGGGGAGGAGCTGCCGGCGGACACCGCCCGCTTCGCCGTCGGCGGGGCCGCGTCGATGATCTTCGACGAGGTCCGCGCCGGGCGCGGACCGGAGCTGAAACGG
>DASSXC010000127.1:0-2495 GCA_035704205.1 Solirubrobacterales bacterium
CTCGCCGGAGGGGGTCGTCGTCTCGCCGGACGGGGAGAACGTCTACGTCGCCGCCTTCGCGACCGGCGCGATCGACGTGCTCGACCGCCGCGGCAAGTCCGGCGTCGTCGCGCAGAAGCCCGGCCGGGCCGGCTGCGTCGCCCCCTCTTCCGTCCCCGGCTGCTCGCCGGGCCGGGCGCTGCGCGGCGTCAGCTCGCTCGCGGTCAGCCCCGACGGCCGCAACGTCTACGCAACCGCGTTTGGCGGCAACGCCCTCGACGTCTTCAGGAGGATTCGATGAGCGATTCGGAGAGCCGCAGGGACGGGCTCACCCGCAAGCAGCTGCTCGGCTCGGGGGCGACCGCCGCCGCTGCCGCGCTGCTGGCCCAGGGCGCCGGGGTCGAGCGTGCGCTCGGCGCGGCGCAAGGGCAGCGCCGCGACGTCGCCGGGATGAACATCGTCCTCTTCCTCACCGACCAGGAGCGGGCGATCCAGCACTTCCCGCCCAACTGGCTGCGCCAGAACCTGCCGGGGATGCGGCGCCTGCGGCGCCACGGCCTCAGCTTCGAACGCGCCTTCACCAACGCCTGCATGTGCTCGCCGGCGCGCTCGACCCTGATGAGCGGCTACTTTCCCGCCCAGCACGGGGTCAAGTACACGCTCGAGGAAGACATGCCGGCTTCCGAATACCCACAGGTCGAACTGCCGACCGACATCGCCAACCTCGCCACGGTGATGAAGGCGGCCGGCTACAACGTCGTCTACAAGGGCAAGTGGCACTGCTCGAAACCGGCGACGCCGGGAGACGCAGTCCCCGCCGACCTCGAAAAGTACGGCTTCTCACGCTGGAACCCGCCCGACGCGGGCGCCAACCAGAGCGTCCCCGAGGCGGGCGGCGGCTTCGTCGACAACGACGGGCGCTTCATCGACTCGACCGGCGAAGGGGCCAACGAGGGGGCGCTGCAGTACCTGGGCTCGACCGCCGCCCAGCAGCAGCCCTTCTTCATGGTGATCTCGGTGGTCAACCCGCACGACGTCCTCTTCTACCCGAGCAAAACCTTCCGGGAAGCCGGCTACGACGACACCTGGCTGGACGGGAGCATCCGCGAACCGGAGACCTGGGACGAGGACCTCTCGACCAAGCCCTCGGTCCAGGCCGAATTCCTGCGCATCTTCAACCTCACCGGGAAGCCGGAAAACGCCGAGGAACGGCGCAACTACCTGAACTTCTACGGCAACCTGATGCGCTCCTCCGACAGCTACCTGGTCAATGTCCTCGACAAGCTCGAAGAGACCGGACTCTTCGACAACACGCTGGTGGTCCGCACCGCCGACCACGGTGAGATGGGCCTGGCCCACGGCGGCCTGCGGCAGAAGAACTTCAACTTCTACGAGGAGGCGACGCGGGTGCCGCTCGTCTACTCGAACCCGAAGCTGTTCCCGGCGCCGGCCAAGACCGACGCGCTCGTCTCCCACGTGGATTTCCTGCCGACGCTGGCGAGCCTGGCGGCGGCGCCGAAGAGCGCCCGGGAGAGGTGGCAGGGCGTCGACTACTCGGAGCTGGTCCTGCACCCCTCCTCGAACCGCTCGACCCAGGACTACGTCGTCTTCACCTACGACGACTACCAGTCGGGCCAATCCAAACGCCCCTATCCGAAAGCGCCCAACCACATCGTCAGCATCCGCGAAGGGCGCTGGAAGCTGGCCAAGTACTACGACGCCAAAGGCAAGAGGGCGCCGCAGTGGGAGATGTACGACCTGAAGGCCGATCCGCTGGAGAAGCGGAACATCGCCTACAGCGGCCACAGGCGCACCCCCCGGCAGGACGAAGAATTCAGGCGCCTCAAACGCAAGCTGGCCCGGGTCGAGAAGACCCGCCTGCGGCCGCCCAGCTGAGCAGCGCTATTTGCTCGCGGTGAGCGTCGCGCTGGTGTAGGTGGTGCCGGCGGAGGTTGCCGCGGTGAGCGTGTCGGTGAA
Organism: Solirubrobacterales bacterium; assembly: GCA_035704205.1. GTDB lineage: Bacteria > Actinomycetota > Thermoleophilia > Solirubrobacterales > 70-9 > VRUE01. The sequence continues at coordinate 1,957 of DASSXC010000127.1, forward strand.
GCTGCCGCTTGCCTTCGACGTGTAGGTGAACGAGGTGGTCGATTCCGCCGGGCCGGTGGAGGCGATCGTCAGCGGCGTTCCGGCGATCGTTCCGCTGCCGCCGGTGACTTTGACCGCGTGGCCGGTGCCGACGGCGTTGGCGGTGTTGCCAAAGCTGTCGGTGACGTTGACTTTCGCGCTGACCGTGCCGCTGTTGCCCAGCCCGGTCACCGCGCAGGTGAAGAGGCAGGCCGAGCCGAGCGTGCCGGCGCTGATCGCGACGTTGGAAAACGCCAGCCTGGACGCGCTCGCGGAGCTTGCCGTCACCGCCAGGGGAATTGGGTTGGAGATCGTGCCGTCGCTGACCGCGATGCTCGCCGTCCCGGCACGGCTGAGTTTCATCACGCCGTTTTTCGCCGAGGACACTTTGGCGACGCCGGCGGTGAAGGTGATTTCGGTCGGCGAGCCGAAGTTGATCGCCGTTCCACCGCTGTTGCTCACGGTCGGCAGGGTGGAATTGGGGCTCGCCGACGAGCCCGCGAACGTGAGGTTGACGGTGC
>DASSXC010000128.1:0-9015 GCA_035704205.1 Solirubrobacterales bacterium
CTTGGCCAGCGGGAAGGCCGCCGTGGTTCGTGCCGTTTACATAACTTGCCACGAGCCAGATACACATCAGAGCAAATGTGCCAACTGGTATCAAAACGATGAGGGTAGGACTCTTAGTCATTCATATTAGGTGGCGGCATATGGCTAAATGCCGCCACCTAATTTCGTTCCGTGTGATTACTGAGTCCAAGCGGCAGCGTGAATGAAGTTGGACCCTTTTGCATTATTTTGAAGTTGGGGGGATAGGTATTTGTAATAGCCTTCGTGTTTGAGGCCATTAAGGCTGTAGACAGTTGAACTAGGGCCCGATGAGCACATCGCTGGGGTCTCAATGTTGAACACACATACCGAGTGCTGCTCGCCCCATGCGGTCTCAGCGTTGAAGATTCGGGGAGTTCCCGTGCATTGACCGTACGCACCTTGCCACTGGTTGTTACAGAAAGCGGTCCACCCTGCAGCCTGTGCTCCGCCAGGCGAAACGACGAGGAATGAGAAAGACATTGCTACCACCAAACCGATCATCGTAAGAACCGACTTTGATCGACGACTGAGCGTGTCACGCATTGATGTCCTTTCAATTGTGCAGAGGAGTGTCATCATGCTGAGAAGAGATTCGCAGCTGACACCTGATGGTTCGCCGCCAATGTGGTTACTCGTACCTAGACAGATCTTCCAGTTTGTGTGCTAATACGGAGGGCCTGGCTTGTGCCCTAAGGAGACCAAGATGCAAGGACTAGCGCGGGAGTGACGTAGATCTCCACCCAGCCACCGTCGTCGGGTGGGGACTCCCACTCCCGCTCAGCAATAGATGGTTCGTCGCTAGCAGCTCGTGTAGCTGACGGTAAAGAAGAGCGCCCTACTATTCGCCCTGTTCGAAGGTGTGCTGGTAGATCGTCGCGGCGCCGCTGCCGTAGATCGGCTCGAAGGGAGCTTGAGGGCTGCAGCCCGGGGCGGGGACCGAGGTCGAGCTGCTCTGGTCGGCGAAGGCGTACTTCTTCAGCCGTGCGAAGAAGTCGGTGGCTTTTTTGACGTCCCCTTCGGTGCGTTGGTTGAAGGTCGGGTTATTCGGCGTGTCCGGATCGAGCGTCGCCGTTATCCCCGAGCTGCACTGGCGGGTATCGAAGCTGGGCAGGCCTTTGGCGAGATCCGCAAAGACTCCCGGCCGGGTGTAGGCGTTGTTGCGGTTGACCGTGGTGCGGTTCGGGTAGGTGGAGAGGCTTTCCGGCCCGTATGGCCCGAGCAGGCGGAGGAAGTGAACCTGTTCGCCGGCGGCGCTGAGGTGGACCGCGTTGGTTGCCGCCGCCACGTTCCCCAGCAGTGCCGTGACCTCGCGTTTGTAGAGGCCGAGTCCGGTGAGGATCGGGTTGAGGTTGCGCAGGAAGGGATCGAGCGCGCGCAGCAGGACGGGGAAGTCGCCGCGGAGGAACTTGCGGAAGGACCCGAGGCCCTTGGGCGCCCGGTCGATCACCGGTTCCAGCCCTTCGAAGAGGCCCTTCGCCTGCGGCGCGAAGTTGGCGAGCGCGATCAGCGTCGGCGAGAGCTGTTCGGCCGCCGGGACGAGCTGGCGGAAGAGCGGGTCGGAGTTGAGGGCGAACGCTTTGAGCCGGTCGAAGGTCAGGCGCTGCTCGTCCTCGAAGGTCGGGAAGGCGCGGAAGAGGGCTTCGATGTCGCGGTCGCGGGCCGCGGTGGTGCGGAAGACCTCGTTCGAGTTGCGGATCAGATTGGCGAGCTCGCCTTCGCGCCCGCGCAGGGCGCGAAGGCTGATCGCGCCGTTGCTGAACAGCTGCCTGACGGCGAGACGCTGCGTGTCGAGCAGGCGGAAGAGGCGGTCGAACTCGGTGAAGGCGGGGTCGAACTCGGCCAGCGCGCTGGAGAAGGACTGTCCCTGGCCGGAGATCGCCACGGCGCCTTCCTGCATCCATTCCTGGAAGGCGGCACGGGTGCGCGTATCGAAGGTGCGGAAGATCTCGTCGAGCTGCACCGATTCGGCCACGTTGGCCTTGGCAAGCGTGGCGCCGTCCGGCAGCTCGGGCCCATCGGCATCGCCGGGGGTGAGTTCGACGTAGGTCTCGCCGAGCAGCGTCTTGGTGCGCAGGATCGCCCGGGTGCCCTTCGGGATCGGCGCGTACTTGTCTTCGATGTTGATCGTCGCCTGCGCCTGCTGCCCGTCGGGCGACTGTTCGATCGTCTGAACTTTGCCGACCGAGACGCCGGAGATGCGCACGTCGGACTGCTGGGCGAGCTGCGTCGCCTCCTGGAAGGGCACCTTGATCTCGTAGGTCCTTGCTTTGAACGGCGTCGGCCCGCCGAAGGTGATCCAGAGGAAGAGCAGGATGCCGAAGCAGGACAGGGCGAAGCCGGCGATGACCAGCAGCTGCGCGGTGCTGGGGGCTCGCTTGCTCATGATCCCGGTCCGCATTCCGAGCCATTAGGGCCCGACTGTGGATCCTTGGCGATCGGCGGAAGTTCATCGGCCGCGGGGATGCGCGCGCCTTCAAGCCCGGTCCGCAGGTACGGCTTCAGCGACCGGACGGTGCCGTCGGCACGCGGGGACGGTTGAGTGAGACTGTAGGCGAGGTCGATGCCATTGCAGGTGAGCAGCGCCACGCCGCGACTTATCGGCCCGCCTGCGTCGACGAGGTTGAAGGTCGCGTTCAGGTTGTGGTTCAGCCAGGGCAGGTAGAAGAGGAAGCTCTGCCGTGAGCCCTTCGGCTTGTAGGCGAGCTCGTTGAGCAGGCTGTTGACCCCGCCGAGCGAGGTGCCGAATTCGCTGACCGAGGTGTCGAGGTCGGCCGACCCTTCGCTCACGTGGGTCAGCACAGGACGGATCTGGCGGGTGAAGGGCCGGATCTGGTCGCGGATCGGCACCGTCGTCTGCCGGAAGAGGCGCTCGTTGGCCTTGAAGGCCGGCACCGAGGCCTGCGCCTGAGGAATCAGGCCCAGCAGCGCCGGCCGCGCTGCTTCGGAGAAGCGGTTGGAGGCGGCAAGCGCCGAGCGCAACGCCGAGAGCGTCGACGGGAACTCGACCAGGGATTCCTGCAGCGCCTGCTGCTCGTTGGCGAAGTTGCCGAGGGCGTCCTTGGAGGAGCTGACGAAGCGTTCGAGCTCGGCGTCGTGGCGGCCCAGCTCGGTCGTCAGCAGGCCGAAGTCGTGGATGACCCGGGCGAGGGCGACGCGGCGCTGGGCGACGGCGCGGTTGAGGTCGGCGATGTAGTGGGCAAACGGCTGCAGGCGGCGGAAGGCGTTGCCGAGCTGCCGACCGCGGCCGCCGATCCCCTGCGCACCGCCGGCGACGAGGAGCTGCAGGTACTGCTGGGTGTCGGCGTCGAGGGTCGCGAGGAAGGCTTCGAACTGGATGCTCGGTTCGGTGCGCGAGAGCGGGAAGCGGTAGCCGTCCTCGACATGCTCCTTGCCGCGGCCGGGGTCGATCTCGATGGTCATGTCGTTGAGGTTGGTTTTCGGCCGCAACAGCAGGCTCGCGTCCGGGTGGATCAGCTTCAGGTACTTGGGCTCGATGTCCATGCCGACGACGGCGTGGCCGTCTTCCAGGTCGACCGAGGAGATCTTGCCGACCTGGATGCCGGCGATCACCACCGCCTGGCCCTGGCCGGGCGTGACCGCCTGGGCGTTGCTGAAGTCCGCGCTGAGCTGGACGAAGTCTTCGCCGACGAAGGGGGCCCAGGAGGGCAGCGAGGCTTTCTGCTGGGTGAAGATCCACAGCGTCATCACGATCGCGACCACGGTCAGGATGGCGATCGCGATCGTGTCTTTGCCGCGCCCGCGCGACTGGCGCGAGAGCGAAGCGCGGAAGTGCCGCCAGCGACTCACTTTGGGGTCTTTCTCGCTCATGGGCTCACCGTGGTCATCAGGGGTGGGCCGGCTTGGCCGAGCGGCCCGTTGACGTCGGGCGCCGGCTGAGTCATGCAGCGCACTTCGGGCTTCTTCGGCGGACGGCCGCCCAGCTGCGGCTGAACCCCTTCCGGCGCGGTGGCGACGTGCGACCAGGCCTGTTTGTCGGTGGTCAGGTTGCCGGCGGGGTTCTCGATCTTGGCCAGGCTGGACCCGCCGCCGGGCTGGACCCGCAGGTAGGGGCCGTTGCCGTCGAAGTTCTGCGTCGAGCCGGAGAAATTGGCGAGGAAGTAGAAGAACTCCTTGAAGCTGGGACCGGTCTGGAAGTTGTCTTCGATCGTCTGGTTGCCGGTCGGCACGAAGACCCTGCTGGTGCAGAGGCTCAGCCGGTTGCTCTGCGGGATCGTGCTCGCTTTGCCGGCCTGCGCCGCTCCGGCGAGCCCGGGAGTCGCTTCACGCAGCAATCGAGCCACCCCGCCGGCCTCCTTGCCCGAGAGCAGCGGCCGCGCCTGTTCGAGCCACGGCTTGGCGGCGGCGATCAGGCCGGGCAGCTCTGCGACCGCGGGGCGGAACTCGATCGCCCAGGCGCGCAGCGGCGGCAGTGACCTGTTCAGGCTGACGAGGGACCTGCGGCCGATCCGCAGGGTCGGGGCGAGGCGCTGGATCGTCGTCGAGAGGTTCTCGGACTGAGCGGCCAGCGCGCCGGTGAAGGTGTTGAAGTTGACGATCAGCCCCTGCAGGTCGGCCTCGCGCCTGGCGAGCGCGCCGAAGGTGCGGCCGGTGCCGGCGACGAGGCGGGAGAGGTCCCCGGGACTGGTGCCGAGGAAGGCGTTGGTCACCTGGGCGCTGTAGCGGCCGGCCGGGCCGCCGTAGAGGAACGCCCCGTTGATGCCTTCGGCGCCCGTCTTGCCTTTCACCTCGGGAAGCTGAGTCGCGTCTTCGGCCGCGGTCGGCCTGTGCGTGAGCGCCGTGCCAAAGCTCTCCAGCAGGCGGCTGAGGTCGGCGCGTACGGGCGACTGCAACGCGGTGAGGATCTCGTCGAGCTGGACCCCGGTGGAGGTATGGCTGACCGGGATCGTCGCGTCGCTGTCGAGCTCGGGCGCGCTGGGGCTGCCCGGGTCGAGTTCGACGAAGAAGTTGCCCTCGAGGAAGATCCTCGGCCGGATCGCGGCGAAGGCGTCGTCGTGGATCGGCCGACCGGTGCCGTCGACGGTGAAGGTGACCTCGGTGTTGTCGCCGTCGCGGCCGACCTCGATCACTTTGCCGACGTCGACGCCGGCGATCCGCACCGGCGAGTTGGTCGAGATGTTGACCCCGTTGGTGAAGGTGGCGTTGAGCGTGTAGCCGTGGCCGGTGAAGGGGATGTGTTTGGTGAAGGCCAGGTAGGGCCCGACCGTGAAGACGAGGATGAAGATCAGCGCGATCATCGCGTTGCTCGGCCGCCACCTGAAGCGGCTGTCGGTGGCCCCGGCCCTGGTGTCGCGCTCCGGCAGGCGGCCCATCAGCCTTCGCCTTCCCTCGTCGTCGTGCCCCAGAGTTTCGGCGAGCGGCCGATCACGGTCTGACCGGGCACGTAGCGCTCGTTGCCGGCTTCGCAGACGCCGTCCTGGCCGGTTCGCGGATAGGGGTTGAAGTGCAGATGGTTCAGGCGTTCCGGTCCGTTGGCCGGCGCCGAAGCTGGCCCCGCCTCCGCATTCGGTCCGCTGGGCGGCTCGAAGGTGATCGCCCCGAGCCAGTTGCCCTTGCCGTTCGATTCGCTGAAGGCATCGGCGAGATTGCGGAAGAGCAGGCTGAAGTAGTTGCACGTGGTCTGCGCCGGCGCGATGTACTTGATCGCAGGATCGAGCACTTCGTTGGTGTCGATCAGGAGGTCGAGGCCGTTGAAGACGCCGGCCTCGGCCTGGAAATCGAGCAGCGCTTCCGCCGTCGGCGTCAGCTGGGCGAAGAGGATCGGCGAGCGGTTGAGGGCCGGGATGCCGGCGCGGAAGGCGGCGTTGATCGTCGGCGAGGTCTCTCCCAGGGCCTTGGCGCCTGGCTCCAGCGCGGTGAAGAACCGGCCGGCGTCGCGGAAGAACGGACGCAGTGCGGGCAGGTCGGCCGTAACCGAGTCGAGGGTCGGCGGCCCCTTGACGATCGTTTCCTGGATGTAGGGCCGCGAGACGCGGGCGAAGGCGGCGAAGGTGCGATCGAGGGCGACGAACATGCTCGCCTGCGTCTCGGCGACCGGGGCGACGGTGGCGGAGAGGTCCTCCAGGGCTTCCCAGAAGCCGCCGAAGTTGGTGCTCGGGTCGACCAGCGTGCGCAGGACCGGCTGACCGTTTTCGGCGAGGCTGCGCAGAGCGCCGAAGGCCGAGTTGACCTGCGGGCCGCGGCCGGCGAAGGCGTTGCCGAAGCCGGCGTTGTTGCGCTGGATCGCCTTGCGCGTCTTCTCGTCGAACATGCTGAAGAACTGGTCGATGTCGACCGGTTCGGGCCGCGCCGCCGAGATCGGGATCGTTGCGCCGGCCTCCAGGCCCTTGCTGGAGTCGCCGGGCACGATCTGCAGGTACTTCAACCCGAGCGGCGATTTGGGTCGGATGATCATCGTCGAGTTGGCCGGGATCGGTTCGGCGCTCTTGTCGAGGCGCAGGTCGAGTTCGGCGGCGACGCCGCCGTTGTCGAGCTGCACCGGCACCACTCCCCTGACCACGCCGACGCGCGAGCCGCCGATCCGCACCTCGTTGCCTTTGACCAGCGCGTTGGCGTTCGGCACCCGCGCCTTGAGGTTGTAGGTGGAGACGAAGGGAAGGCCGTTGTTGGCGTTGTAGGCGAGGAAGACGGCGACGATCACGACCAGCACCGTCACCGCCCCGACGATCACCGGGCTGCTCGCCACTCCCTGTATGCCGCCGCGGTTTCTCATGGTCCGAGCAGGTAGTCGAGGAGGGCACGTTGCGGTGCGGCGGGTCTCGTCCCGGCGCCGAGCTGTTCCCCTTCGCCCAGGCTCGGCGCCTGGGGCGAGGGAACGGGATGAGCGGGAGCCAGCGGCGCCGAAGCGGCGTCAGCCGAAGTACCGCCGGTTTCGCGGCTGAGCTCTTCCTGCATTTCTCGGAAGAGCGCCAGGGCGTCGGAGGCGGAGGCGGCAGCTTCGCTGGAGCCCGGGCCGCTGAAGTTGGCCGAGCAGCCGCTGGTCGGCGCGGCGACGTAGTCGAGGCAGTTGGTCAACGCGACGAGGCTGCGGGTGAAGTGACCGTAGCGATCGAATTCGTTGGTTGCGGCGGCGCTGTTGTAGATCAGGTCGGCGATGCCGTCGAAGCCCTTGGTTTTCCTCGCGCTGACCAGGAAGGCGGCCAGTTCGGTGGTCGGGCTGGCACCCGTGTTGGCGAGATCGCGAATCTTCGTGACGACCGGGTCGGCGGCGCGGATCTTCGGTCCAGCCACCTCGCCATTCGCGCCGAGCGACTTGAGCGAGACGGTCGAGGCGGCGGAGAAGGGCGTCAGCGCACGGGTCGCCTGGGTCAGCGCAGGGGCCGCCTTGGCCAGCGATTCGGCAACCGGGGTGCCCGCCTTGGAGAAGTATTCGAAGCTGCCCATCGTCTGGCGCAGCTCGCGCAGGAAGGCGGGCAGCTTGCGCAGCGAGGCTTCCACGTCGCTGCCCTTCTCGGCGCTCGCCTGCGCGGCGGCGCCGGCGTTGGAGAAGAAGCCGACGACGCTGCGTCGCTCGCGCGAGAGCGGCTCGAGGATCGTCTCCGAGTCGGCGGCGAGCTGCGCGAGGCGGTCGCGCTGCCGGTTGAGGATGGCGAAGACGCGGTCGGCGTCGCGCAGCACCGGGTTGGCCCGCTTGACGATCTCCTCGACGTCTTCGCCGCGGCCGGCGAAGCTGGCGCCGAGTTCGTTGAGGATCAGGCGGAAGCGCTGCGCGTAGGTGAGCTGGTTGATGTTGTTGATCAGATCCGGATCGACGCTGGTGCTGTTGTTCTCGACCGGCAGCAGGTACTGGCCGGCGCCCGGTTCCCCGTCGGGGATTTCTTTCAGCGCCAGCGGCAGCTCAGAGCCCGGGGCACGCGGCAACGTCGGCCGGCAATCGACGAACTTCTCGCCGATCAGCGACTGCGGCCTGATCAGGCAGCTCGCGTCGCGGCGGAAGTCCTGGAAGCCCGGGTCGGTGATCTTCATCGCGATGAAGGCCTTGCCCGGCACAGCCTGCCACTGGCCGTCCTCGTAGCTGTCGACCTCGTCCGGCATCGTCACTCCCACCGACTCGATTTCGCCGACGGTCGCGCCGGCGACCCTGACTTCCTCGCCGGCGACCATGAAGCCGCCGCTGTCGAAGATCCCGCGCACCACGTAGCCGCCGTTGCCGTTGCCGCCGCCGGCGAGGAGGACGACGACCACGACGATCGCGGCGACCAGCGCGGCTGGGAGGAGCCATTTCCTCATGGTCCGGGAGGCGCGTCGGCCGGGTCGCAGTCGGACGATGGGTTCACGCCGGAGCCGGCGAAGGGCGGTTCGGTGAAGGGGTTGGAGCCGTCGGGTGCGGACTGGGTGCCGCCGCCGGGACAGGGACGTCGCACGCCGGCCGAGCCCCCGAAGGAGTCGTACTGTTCGCTTGGCGCGATCGGTTCCAGCTCACCGCTGCTCGCGTTGCGTTTGAACAGGTTGAGCACCAGTTGCCCACGGGCGTAGTGGCCGTTGCCGTCATAGGCGGCGGTGATCTGGCCCAGCTTGCCGAAGCCGTTGAAGAAATCGGGCGTGTAGGCGCGCCACATGCGCAGGCTCGGCAGGAAGTCCTCGATCGCCTGTTCGGCGTGCGGGAATGCCCGCGAGGCGCGTTCCTGCACCGCCGGCAGGAAGCCGAGCGTTTCGGCGGTGTCGTTGGCGAAGCCCGGGCGGCTGTTGCTGAGCCGGAGATCCCTGAAGACCGGCACCGCCTTGGAGAGGACCGGGCGCAGTTCGGCCAGGAACGGCGCCAGGTTCCTGGTCGCCGGCTTTGCCGTTTCGACCAGCGGGTCGAGGTCGTCGAGCGCGGCGCGCAGGTTGACGAACGTGGTGTTGGCGCGGCGCTGGAAGTCCGGCAGGCGGCCGATCGACTCGGCGAGCGCCTCCTTCTGATTGCCGATCGCCGTCGTGGTGGTGGCGAGGTCGTCGACGAGGCCGGAGAGGTCGTCGTGGCGGTCGGCGATGTCG
>DASSXC010000129.1:0-6853 GCA_035704205.1 Solirubrobacterales bacterium
CGCTGCGCATATCGGCGTCCTCAGTCGCTCGCGTGCAGAGCACGCCACGCTCCCTGCGTCCTTGATCTGCTTGGCCGCGCGCGGCGTCGAAGCTAGTGGGGGGCTTTCGCGAGTCGACGATCCACTCCGAACAGAGGGACCTGCTCGCAAGTCTCAGTTAGGCGAGACACCGTGCGCACGCCGATCTGATCCTCAAGTTTGTCCAGGGAGAGGTTGGTCGTCAGCAGGATTGAGCGTTCGTCTTCGTAGCGCTCGTTGACGAGGGCGTACAGTTGCTCCAGGACCCAGTCCGACCGCTTCTCGGCGCCGAAGTCATCGATGTGGAGAAGATCGACCGAGGTCAGGCGGTCGAAGAAGACGGCATAGGAGTCCCCGTTCGGTTCTTCGTCGTAAGTGCGACGGATACGTGCAAGCAGCTTTGGCAGCGAGTAGATCGCCACGGTTCGACCTTTTTCAGTGGCAGATTTCGAGACGAGCATCGCGAGGGTGGTCTTTCCCGTTCCCGTATCCCCGAACAACCAAAGACCCCTGCCCACCTCCAGGTTCGAGTCCATCTGCTCGATGAACCCCTTCACCTTCCCCACGGCTTCTCGGGTCTCTGGCTGATGGCTCATGTCACTGACCGGCGGGCGGTCGAAGGAGACGCCCCGGTAGCGCGGCGGGATCGCCGAGGCGACGCCGCGCACGCGGCCGCGCTTGAGCCGCTGTTCGCGGCACTCGCAGGGCCGGGCGACGTCCTCGGGGCCGAGGATCCAACCGGAGCCGTCGCAGACACCCAGCGGGCAGGCCTGCTCGGCGAAGGGTTCGCTGCGGGGACGGGCAGCCATTAGAAGTCAGGCCCGGCGCTCGCTGCGTCCTCGAGCGGCGGCCCTTCCCCCGCCGGCTGTTCGACCGGCCGCTCGTGACCGCTGTGGTCGGCGAATTTGGGGAAGCGGTCGAGGAAGACCAGTTTCGGCGCGCCGATCGGCCCGTTCCTATGCTTGGCGATGATCACATCGGCCAGCCCGTCCGGCTCGTCTTCGGGATCGCGGTAGTAGTCCTCGCGGTAGAGGAAGGCGACGAGGTCCGCGTCCTGCTCGATCGAGTTGTGAACGACCACGTTGTCGGCAACGAAGTTGTGCAGTCTTTCGACGGTAATGTCGAAGACCTCCTCGACCCCGTCGGGCTCAATCGAGACGATCGGGTCCCAGTAGGCATCACCGAGCGCCAGGTCGACCAATTCCTCGCAACGCACTGCTGAGGCCACGCGCATCGCCCGCTCCTTGCCGATTCCGGTCCGGTACAGAGCCGATCCGCAGTACCGGGTGTCGATCGCCCCCTGCATCTCCCGACTTGTCATTCCCGACTTCTCCATCGACGGAACGACGATGCTGCGCCATGCCTCTTTGGGGATCAGGTCGCGGTTTGGGTTCCTGGCACGCCCGTCGAAATGCTCCAGGATCGCGCTGGCATTGCGGCGCTTGTTGGCGCCCAGGGCACCCACGGTCTCGAGGAAGCGCACGATCTCCGTGCCGCCACCCACGGTGACGTGGAACTGCGGTCGTCCTTTTCCCTGGCTCTCATGGCGGGACACGCGCGCATTGATCTCCAGGCGGAGCAGAAGGGTTTGGACATCGTGAGCGAGCCGCGAGCTACTGGTCGAGTAATAGACCCTGACGGCTTGTCGCGGGCCTCCCAGCCAAACACTGCCGTCGGTAGCCCACAGATGGCGGAGAAAGGTGGCGATAGCCCAGCTTGGTTGCGCGAAGACGGCGTTGGGAACTCGCTTCTCGTAGGAGCGCAACCCGAACACTCCGAGCTCGTCTAGCCAAGCGGCAACTGGGTTGCGCTTCCCGTGCGTGAGCCGCTCGGTCGCCGAGAGGTAGACCTGGTACCAACTTCGCTCACGATTGAGTCGCGGGCGAATCGATTTCCCGAACACTCGAAGCGTGAGGTCGGCGACCAGGCCGGCCAGTTTGCGCTCGTTGCTCGTGTATTGGATGACGTGGCGCGGAAGCGTGCAGCCATCCCCGATCAGGTGCCCGAGCAAAGCCAGTTCGTTCTCGGTCAGTGATGCTCTGGGAGTGTCCGGAAGCGTTCCTGGAACGGCGATCGGATCACCCGTAGCCAGCTCGTCCAGCCGCCGCCAACCGGCAATCGTCAGGAACCGGTGGTTGCCGGTTGCACGGATCGTGCGGCCGAGCCGCGTAGTCAGGCGAAAAGCCTGCTTATGACCGGTGGAGAAAGCGCGGGTCGCCATTGCAGGCCGCAGTTGCCAGGTCTCTGGGTCCATTGCCAGCACTTCGAAGTTGGTCTGCCCGGCGAGCTCGCGAATCGGGCGGCGGGCACCCTCGCCCGGGAGGTGCACGAGTGAGTCCCCGGTCAGGCAGCCGCTCTCGCGAAGATCGGACAGCATCGGCTTTGCCGGGCTGCGCTGCTCGGGGGCGCGGGAGAGCTGGGAGATCGCGAGTACCGGGACCTCCAGCTCGCGGGCGAGGATCTTCAGGCCGCGGCTCATCTGGCCGACCTGCTCGACCCGGTTGGCGCGCATATCGTCGGCGCGCATCAGCTGCAGGTAGTCGACGATGACTAGCCCGAGGCCGCCCTGGTCCTGCGTCTGGGCGTGCAGCCGCCGCGCCTTCGCCCGCAGGTCGAGCAGTCCCAGATCGGAGGAATCGTCGAACCACAGCGGCGCCTCCTCCAGCTCGTTGCAGGCCCGCACGACCTTGGGCCAGTCTTTCTGCGCGACCTGTCCCTTGCGCAGCTTGTCGCCGGAGATCCGCGCCCGGCAGGCGATGAAGCGCTGCGCCAGCTCGACCTCCGACATCTCCAAGGAGAAGAAGGCGACGGGCATCCCCCGCTTGACCGCCACGTTCTCGGCGATGTTGGCGACGATCGCGCTCTTCCCCATCGCCGGGCGTGCAGCCACGATGATCAAGTTCCCCGGCTGAAAACCCCCCGTGATCGAGTCGATGTCGCGGAAGCCCGACGGCGTGCCGGTCAGCTCCAGCTCGCCGGTGGAGAGCTTCTCCAGGCGGTCGACCTCGTCGTGGAGGATCTCGGAGAGGAGGCGGAAGTCGCTTGCCTGCTCTTTGTGGGCGACGTCGAAGAGCAGCTTCTCGGCCCGCTCGGAGAGCTCGCGCGGTTCGCCGTCGCGCTCGTGCACCCAGCCCTGGATCTCCTGCCCGGCGCCGAGCAGGCGGCGCAGCAGCGAGTTCTGCTGGACGATCTCCGCGTAGTGCTTGGCGTTGCCGGCGGCCGGCACCTTGGCGGCCAGCTCGGAGACGTAGTGCTTGCCGCCCGCCGCGTCGATCTCGTTGCGCTGGGTCAGGGCCTCGCTGACGCTGAGCTCGTCGACCGGCTTCGAGCCGGCGTAGAGGTCGTGGACGGCGCGGAAGATCGCCGCGTGCTTCTCCAGGTAGAAGTCCTCCGCGTTCAGCTTCACCTCGTCGATCACGCGGCTCAGCGCCGGCTCGGCGACCAGCATCGCCCCCAGCACCGATTCCTCGGCCTCGATGTTCTGGGGGGGGACGTGGGTTGCGGACGGCTGCGGCATCTGGATCTAGTTAAGGGACGAGGGCGGCGGATTCGCCCCCCTGAGCCCGAGGGCCAAGCAAACCAAAGCCCTCGCCTCGCTACGAGCCGCCTCCCTGCAACCACCGCGAAAAGATGCCGCTGCCGGGTTTGCCTGAGAGTTGGCACATTGCCTGCGCGAAAGATTTTGCCTCTGCGCGCCACAAGTGCGTTCCGAAGCTTTTAAGGTGCAATAGTGGAGGCGATGAGAGAGAGCTGGACCGACGACCGCCTGGACGACCTCAACGGCAAGGTCGACGCCCAGCACCTGGAGATGAGGACTGAATTCAGAGCGATCCGAGGCGAGATGAAAGATGAATTCCGCGCGGTCCGAGGCGAGATGAAGGAGGAATTCCGCGCGGTCCGCGGCGAGATAGGAGCTGGCTTCGACAGGATCGATGGCCGTTTCGACGCCCTGCAGCGCACTCTGCTTCAGATCGCAGGCGGCACGATCGCCACTCTGATCGCCGGCTTTGCCGGCATCATCGCCACACAGCTCTAGACAGGTTCGGCCGGGGGGATCTCGCCCGCTTGCTCCTTCTGCTGCTCGCCCCTCCGCAGCATGCGCTGGGTGAGGATGGCGATGCTGAGGATCGCGGTGGCGCCGAGGCTCAGCTGGACGCTGAGCAGGCCCTCGCGGGTCCAGTAGACGTCACGCAGGTCGAGCAGCAGCGCCGCCTCGTCGAAGGTCAGGCCCATGCCGGCGCCCATCGGGATCGCCAGGCGGTCCTCCAGGGTGTCGTTGTCGGTCAGCAGCGCCACGGTGCCGGAGGCGAAGGCGAGCACGATGCCGGGGACGAAGTGGTGGATGTGGCGACCGCCGACGCTGACGTTTTCGAACGGCCACCAGCGATCGCGGATCCCCCAGGTGGAGATCCGCACCAGGGTGAAGGCGCCGAGGAATCCCGCCAGGAGGTTGAAGAGCACCGTCTCACTGCGCGGCGTCGCTTCGTAGCCGCTGACGGCGACGCCGACCGTGTCGAGGGCCGCCTCCGGCACCGCTTCCACCAGGGGGTCGCCGTCGTTGTGCCCGTGTGCCCGGCGCTGCAGCAGGCGGCCGTACTGCCCGGCCAGCACGGCGCCGAACCCGCCCACGGCGACCACGGCGAGGCCGACCGTTGCCCGCTCCGAACGCGCCCAGCCGAGGCGCGTCCGCGCCCTGGCACGCCGGGACAGACGAGTGGGAAAACGACGCGAGGCCACCCGGCGGAGCCTAGCGCCGTGGTCTGAGGGTCAGCTTTCCTCGGCGACGATCGTCTTCACCGAGGCAACGGTGCCGTCGGCGAGCTCGATCTCGACCATGTGGGTGCCGATCTCGCGGATCGGCTGCTCGAGGCGGACTTTGCGGCGGTCGATCCGCAGGTCTCGCGCCTCCTGGATCGCGTCGACGATCTCCTTGGCGCCGACCGAGCCGAACAGTTTGCCGCCATCGTCCGCGCGCTGCTGGATCGTCAGCACGGTCTTGGAGAGCAGCGAGGCCGCCTGCTCTTCCCGCTCGGCCCGCGCCTGCGCCGCCTTTTCGGCGGCGGCCTGGCGCTGCTGGGCCTGCTCGAGGGCGCCCGGCGTGGCCGGCGCGGCGAGCTTGCGCGGGATCAGGTAGTTGCGAAGGTAGCCCGGTGCGACATCGACCGGTTCACCGCGCTGCCCGAGGCTCTCGACGTCCTCGAGGAGGATCGCCTGCGCCATCAGCGCTCTCCGACGTAGGGCAGCAGGGCGATCTCACGCGCCCGCTTCACCGCCACCGAGAGCTGCCGTTGGTGCTTGCGCGAAAGCCCGGTCACCCGGCGCCCGCGGGTCTTCCCCTTGTCGGAGAGGAAGCGGCGCAGCAGGTTGAGGTCCTTGTAGTCGACCGCATCGGAGTTGATCCGCGTGTATTTACGCGGCCGAACGCGATCGGCACCACGCCGCCCACGGCGGGGTGCCTCGCTTCCGTTCTCTCTAGCTCGGGCCATATGCGGCCCGGGATGCTACAGACATCCCTAGAACGGGATGTCGTCGTCTCCTCCGCCGCCCCCTGCGCCTGCCGGTGCGGGGTCGTAATCGGAGGTGTCGGCCGGGGTGTCGCTCTGCGGGGTGAAGCCGTTGCCGTTTCCGCCGCCGCCACCCCCGCCGTCGCGCGAGCCGAGGAACTGGACCGAGTTGGCGATGATCTGCACGGCCTGCCGTTTGCCGCTGCCGTCTTTGGCTTCCCACTCGCGCCAGTCCAGGCGGCCTTCCACCGCCACCGGGCGGCCCTTGGAGAGGTAGTTGGCGCAGTTGTCACCCTGGGCGCCGAACACGACCACGTTGAAGTAGTTGGGCTTGTCGACCCATTCTCCGGTCGAGCCGTCTTTGCGACGGCTGTTGACCGCCACCCGCAGCTCGCAGACCGAGGTGCCGCCTCCGGTGCTGCGCAGTTCGGGGTCTTTGGTCAGGTTCCCGGTGATGACCACCACGTTGATGTTCGAAGCCGCCACGGCTCTCACTCCTCAAGATCGTTTATCGAGACTCCAGTCTAAGAGCGGGGCCGGCGCGACTCTCCCCCCTGAACCCGGAATCTGGGCAAAAAGAGATCTACGCGGCGGAGTCGCCGGGCTCGCCCTCGCCGGACGCCTCGGCGGCCTCCGCCTCAGGTGCCTCGGCTGCCGGCTCGGCGCTCTCGGTGACCGCTTCCTCGGCTGGCGCGGCGGCCTCCGCCTCGGGCACCGGCGCCTCCGCCTCAGGCTCTGCTGACTCGACCGGAGGCTCGGCCACGGCAACGGGGGCTGCCGCAGCGGCCTCCTCTGCGGCGGCCTCGGGCGCAGCCGCGGCTGGCGCGGCAGGCGCTTCCGGAGCGGAGGGCCGCTCGCGTGAGGCGCTGGGGCCGGGCGCGGCGGTCGCCGGCGGAACCAGCACCGGCGTGTCGGCGTCGACTTTGAAGATGCGGAAGCGCAGCACGCCGTCGGCGATCTTCAGGTTGTGGTCGAGCTGCTCGAGCAGCTCGGTCGGTGCCTCGAAGCGGAACCAGCGGTAGTCGGCCTCGTTGCGCTGGTTGATCTCATAGGCCAGCTTGCGCAGGCCCCAGACGTTCTCGTGTTTCAGCGTCCCGGCGGCCTCGATCTGACTCTTCGCCTCGTTGGCCACAGCATCGCGCGCCGGGGCGTCCTGCCCCGGGTCCAACATCAGAACCAGCTCGTATTCACGTTGTGCCGCCAAACGGCGACGCACTATAGCCAGCTGGCTAGTGCGGAGCGAACTCCATCGAGCCGTCGGCGGGTGGTGAAGGTGCAGGGGGAACCGGTCCGAGGGTTGGCACGGGCGCTTCTGGCGGGGGAGAGGGAAC
>DASSXC010000130.1:0-7695 GCA_035704205.1 Solirubrobacterales bacterium
CCGCACCCGCGACCGGTGCCAGCTCGAACGGAGCGGCGGCCTAGATGAGGGCCAAGCTCTGGGGCACGCGCGGCTCGGTCCCCTCCCCAGGGCCGGAGACGATCCGCTACGGCGGCAACACCTCCTGCGTCGGCGTCACCCTCTCCGACGGCTCGCTGCTGGCCCTCGACGCCGGCACCGGCATCCGCAACCTCGGCCTCTCCCTGCCCGAGGAGCCCACGCGCCTGCACATCCTCCTCACCCACCTCCACCTCGACCACATCCAGGGCCTGGTCTTCTTCGCGCCCGCCTTCCGTCCCCAGACCGAGATCGTCATCTGGGGACCGGCCTCGCCCGAGGCCTCGCTGCGCGACCGCATCGCCCGCTACATCTCGGCGCCGCTCAGCCCGGTCGAGGTGCGCGAGCTGCCCTGCGACGTCTCCTTCCGCCACACGCCGGAGACCGAGTGGGAGATCGGCCCGGCGCGGATCCGCGCCGCCTCGGTCTCCCACCGGGGCCCGACCCTCGGCTACCGGATCGACGACGGCGAGGACTCCCTCGCCTACATCCCCGACCACGAGCCCGCTCTCGGCGCCGACCTCGACTCGCTCGGCGAGGAGTGGATCTCGGGCTTCGCCCTCGCCCGCGACGCCTCGCTGCTGATCCACGACGGCCAGTACGCCGACGCCGAGTACCCCGACCACCTCGGCTGGGGGCACTCCTCGCTCTCCCACGCGCTCAGCTTCGCCCGCCGCACGGGCGCCCGCCGCACCGTCCTCTTCCACCACGATCCGCTGCACTCCGACGAGCAGCTCGACCGGCTCGGGGAGGAAGCGAAGGACCAGTGGGCGCTCGCCGGGGGTGATCCGGGGGCGATCGAGCTCGCCGTCGAGGGGGCCGAGCTGGAGGCCCGGGCGCCGGCTCCGAGCGCCGCCGGCGCCAGCCTGGGCGCTTCCTGACAGACCCCGGCGATACGTTCGTCCCTATTTCGGTACGAATGGAGTACTTTTCTCGTTTGGTCCGTTACCCTGCCCGGTGGGATGTCTGTCTCCTCCAGTCGGATCGACTCCAAGGCTGAGCGCTCTGCCCTGGTCCGGGGCGCCCTCTCGGTCGCCCGCCGCGCTCATGGCGGCCAGTTCCGGCAGACGGGCTGCGACGAGATCCCCTTCATCGAGCACTCGCTTGCCGTCGCCGAGCTGCTCGCCGAGTACGCCTACCGGGACGAGGTGCTGGCCGCCGGCCTGCTGCACGACGTCGCCGAGCACGCCGAAGTCGAGCCATCCTCGTTGCGCGACCGCTTCGGCGACGAGGTGGCGGAGCTGGTCGAGGTGCTGACCGAAGATCCGACCATCCCCAAGTACGAGGACCGCAAGAAGGAGCACCGCGAGCGAGTGGCCGAGGCCGGTCCCCACGCCCAGGCGATCTTCGCCGCCGACAAAACCGCCAACGTGGCGGTTCTGCGCGAGGCCTATGAAATGGTCGGCGAGGACGTCGACGAGGACCTGCCGGTTGCGCTCGACGTCAAGATCCTCGTCTGGGAGTTCGACCTGGAAATGCTCTTCGCGAACCTGCCCGGGGTCGAACTGGTCGACAGGTTCGCCGATGAAATGGTCGGCCTTTGGGGACAGCGGGCGGAAGACGACCGCGCGTCCCTATGCTGAGTCGTCCGCCTCGACCGACTCCTCCGCCTCCTCGGTCAGGCTGAGCCGCCGCCGCAACGGCAAGGCGCCCCAGAGCAGGACGAACATCGCCGCCGCGGCGACGCCGAAGGCCGCGGTCGCCAGCGGCCCGAAGAGCACGTCGGTGATCAGCACGATCGCGCCGGTCATCGCCAGGGCGAGGAAGCCGAGGCCGGCGATCGAAAGCCGGTTGGAGATGTGGACCAGCTCCTTCTTCTGCTGCAGGTGGAAGGTCAGCCGGTGGTAGGCGGTCGGTGAGATCAGCAGCGCGGCCGAGATCGCGGTGCAGAGCAAGGTCACGAAGTAGACCTTTTCCTGAAAGGAAGTGATCTTGGTGAAGTTCTGCTGAAAGGGAACGGCGAGCAGGAAGGCGAAGAGGACCTGGACGCCGGGCAGCGCCACCCGCAGCTCCTGAAGCAGCTCGCCGAGGTTGCGGTCGAGGCGTTCCCCTTCGCTCTCGTCTCTCCCTGAGGGACGGTCCGGCATGGATCAAGTTGTACCCCGATCCGGGTGGAGAGATGCGACAGCGCCGTAGGATGCGGCGCGATGGGACGCCTTGCGGTCATCCTCGGCAGCAGCGCCGCTGGGCCCGGCGGGGGTGGGATCGCCGCGGCGGCGGAGCGGCACGGTGCGGTGGTCCTGCAGCGACACGGCGGCGGCGGGCGATACGCCCTCCCCCACGCGATCGACCACGCGGCGAACCTGCGCTCGCTGCTCGAGGCCGGTTGCGATCGGGCGCTCGCGATCTGCTCGGTCGGCTCGCTCGACCTCGAGATCGGCGTCGGCAGCTTCGTCTGCCCGGATGACTTCATCGCCCTGCAGGTCACCGTCACCACCTTCGAGGACCCGCGTGGCCACGCGATGCCGGGCTTCGATGCGGCATGGCGACGTGAGGCGATCGACGCCTGGGCGGCGAGCGGTGCGGGCGGGCTGCGCGACAGCGGCGTCTACTGGCAGACCAACGGGCCGCGCTTCGAGACCCCGGCCGAGATAGAGCTGATCGCCGCGCACGCCGACCTGATCGGGATGACGCTCGCCTCGGAGTGCATCGTCGCCGGCGAGCTGGGCCTCCCCTACGCCGCCGTATGCGTGGTCGACAACCTCGCCAACGGGATAGCCGCCCTGCCACTGACGGCCGAGGAAGTGGAAGCGCACCGCGAGCGCAACGCCACCCGTCTCCGCGACGCCCTCGACGCCGTCCTGCCCACTCTGATCCGATGACCCCTGGCCCCTTTCCCGTCATATATACGGGTAAAGCGCCAGAGCCAAGGAAGACCGTCACGTACCGAAGGTGAAAGCCGCGCGCTCACGGGGTATAGGCTCGACCTGAGTGCCTTCGGCAGTCCGTTACGAGAACGCGACCAAGCGCTACGGCGACTCGGCTGAGGCTGCGGTCGATCACCTCAACCTGGAGGTCGCGGCCGGCGAGATCTGCGTCCTGGTCGGGCCGTCGGGCTGCGGCAAGACGACCGCGATGCGGCTGGTCAACCGCACGGTCGAGCTGACCGAGGGCGACGTCTTGATCGGCGGCGAGTCGGTGCGCGAGCGCGACCCGGCGCGGCTGCGACGGGAGATCGGCTACGTGATCCAGCAGATCGGCCTCTTCCCGCACCGCACGATCAGCGAGAACATCGGCGCCGTGCCGCAGCTCCTCGGCTGGAAGAAGGAGCGGATCAGGGCGCGCTCGGCGGAGCTGCTGGAGCTGATCGGGCTCGACCCGGCGCTCGGCGACCGCTACCCGGCGCAGCTCTCGGGCGGCCAGCAGCAACGCGTCGGCGTGGCGCGGGCGCTCGCCGCCGACCCGCTGGTGATGCTGATGGACGAGCCCTTCGGCGCGATCGACCCGATCAACCGCGAGCGCCTGCAGAACGAGTTCCTCCGCCTGCAGGCGGAGATCGGCAAGACCGTCCTCTTCGTCACCCACGACATCGACGAGGCGATCAAGATGGGCGACCGGATCGCGGTGATGCGCACGGGTGGCAAAGTCGCCCAGTACGCGACGCCGGCGGAGCTGCTGATGGCGCCCGCCGACGAGTTCGTCGAGGACTTCGTCGGCGCCGACCGGGCGCTGAAGCGGCTGGCGCTGATGCGCGTCTCCGACATCGACCTCTGGGAAGCGCCGCTCGCCCATGTCGGCCAGGCGACCGCCGAGGTGCGGGCCAAGCTGCGCGACGCCGAAGTGCCGTATCCGCTGCTGGTCGACGCCGAGCGCCGGCCGCTCGGCTGGCTCTCGGAGCGCGACCTCGCCGCCGAGACGGTGCCCGCCCGACCCGACTCGCCGCTCGGCCCGCTGCTCGACCTGGACGACGTGATGCGCGACGCGCTCGCCGACCTCCTCCAGGGCGAGGCGCAGTACGCGGCGGTGGCCGACCGCGGCGGCCGGATCGCCGGCGTGCTCTCGGTCGAGATCATCTCCGAGTTCCTCGCCTCGCCGCAGGCGAAGACCGAGGAGCACGGCGCCGTGGAGCGACCGCATGGCTAGCGCCGCCGCACTCGCCCTGCCCCTGGCCAAGGTCGGAGAAGTCGGCGAAGGCTTCTTCAAGGAACGCACCAGCGAGACGCTGCCCTGCCAGGCGGAGAGCAGTCATCTCTTCTGCTTCGACTGGGCGAAGGAAAACATCGACAGCTTCGCCACGCCAGCCCAGCAGCACATCGAACTGGTCGCGATCTCCGTCGTCATCGGCTTCGCGATCGCCTTTGCCCTGGCGCTGGCCGCCCACCGCCGTCGCTGGCTGCAGCCGCCGCTTCTGGCTGCCACCGGCGTCATCTACACGGTGCCAAGCCTCGCCCTCTTCTTCCTGCTGCTACCCGTCACCGGGCTCGGTCGCGACACGGTGATCATCGCCCTCAGCGCCTACACGCTGCAGATCATCTACCGCAACGCGATCACCGGTCTCGCCAACGTGCCGGGCGCCGCCAAGGACGCCGCCCGTGGCATGGGCATGAGCGAGCGGCAGATCCTCTGGCGGGTCGAGCTGCCGCTGGCGGTACCGGAGATCGTCGCCGGCTTGCGCATCGCCACCGTCAGCACCGTCGCCCTGGCGACGCTCGCGGTCTTCATCAACGGCGGTGGCCTGGGAGTCAAGATCTACGGCAGCGGAAACCTCACCTTCCCCACCAGCATCGTCATCGCCGGCGGCCTGGCGATGACGATCGCCTTCGCCTTCGACCTGATCCTGCTCGGCGCGCAGCGCTATGTGACGCCCTGGCGACGGGTGGCTCAAGCATGAGTGCCGCGCTTGGCACGTTCTTTCCATCCGCCTCATTCGGCGGCGCGATCGAATTCATCCTCGAGCCGCAGAGCTCGAACGTCACCGGCGGCAACGAGGTGGGTGGCCTCTCGCAGGTGATCGAACTGACGCTGAACCAGATCGAACTGACCGCCTTCGCGCTGGCGCTGGCGCTCGTCGTGGCATTGCCGCTTGGCCTCTACCTTGGCCATCGGGGGGTCGGCGAAACGCTCGCCGTCGGCTTGGGCAACGTCGGCCGGGCGGTTCCCGAGCTGGCCCTGATAGCCCTGATGGCATCGGTCATCGGGGTCGGCCTGTTCAACATGACGATCGCCCTCGCGATCCTCGGCATCCCACCGATCCTCACCAACGCCTTCGTCGGCATCCGGCAGGTCGATCGGGCGCCGGTCGACGCCGCCCGTGGCATCGGCATGAGCGAGGCCGAGGTTCTCTTCAAGGTGGAGATGCCGCTCGCCGTCCCCGCCCTGATGGCAGGAGTCCGTGGCGCGACGATCGCGATCGTCGCGACCGCCACGATCGCACCGCTCGCCGGGGTGCTCACCCTCGGCGACTTCATCATCAACCGCAACGTCTACGGCGAGAACGGGCTCCTCGCCGGCGGCATCCTCGTCGCGCTGCTGGCCCTTGCCCTCGAGTTCGGCCTCGCCGGCCTGCAACGTCTGCTCACTTCGAAAGGCTTGCGCCTCGGTGAGGCTTGACCTGTTCCGAAAGACGACCGCATTGCAATCGACAAGAGAGGAAGCACTGTGAGAACCACGACCAAGAGGGCGCGCGCCTCCCTAGCCGTACTGCTCGCGCTCTTCCTCAGCCTCGGAGTCGCCGCATGCGGCTCGGATGACGACGACACCACCGGT
Organism: Solirubrobacterales bacterium; assembly: GCA_035704205.1. Lineage (GTDB taxonomy): Bacteria > Actinomycetota > Thermoleophilia > Solirubrobacterales > 70-9 > VRUE01. The sequence goes on from DASSXC010000130.1 coordinate 5,764, forward strand.
GGCGGCGAAGGAGGCGGCGGTGCGATCGTCTCCAACCCGGACAACGGCAAAGTCACGCTGACGATCGGCTCGAAGAACTTCCCCGAACAGGAAATCCTCGGGGAGATCTACGCCCAGGCGCTCGAAGCCGCCGGCTACAAGGTGAAGAAAGCCCTCAACCTCGGCTCCGAAACGGTTGCGCTGCAGGCGCTGAAGTCCAACCAGATCTCCGGCTACCCGGAGTACGCGAGCACGGTGCTGACCTCGTTCTTCGGGCTCGAACCCGAAGAAGTGCCGGCGGGCGCGGAGGCCGCTTACGAAAAAGCGAAAGCGGAATTCGAAAAAGAAGACCTCACGGCCTTCCCGCCGACGCCATTCGCCAGCGCCAACGCTGTGGGCACGCTGAAGAAAACGGCTGAAAAAGAAGGCTTGAAAACGATCTCCGACCTGCAGGGCAAGTCGGAAAGGATGAGCCTCTACGGGTCGCCCGAGTGTCGCCAGCGGATCGATTGCCTGGCCGGGCTCGAAAAATATTACGGGCTGAAATTCAAGTCATTCACCCCGGTCGACATCGGCCTCCGCTTCACCGTGCTCGAAAAGGGCCAGGCCGATCTCTCGATCCTCTTCACCACCGACGCGCAACTTTCGGCGGAGAAAGACAAGTTCGTCATCCTCGAAGACGACAAGGAAGTCTTCCCAGCGGGCAACGTCATCTTCGTCACCAAACCCTCGGTGGCAGAAAAGGCCGGGCCCGACTACGAAAAGACGATCGTCGAAGTCCAGGAAGGCCTGACCGTGCCGGTGATGCAGGAGCTCAACGCCCGGGTCGAACTCGAAAAACAGTCGCCGGCCAAAGCGGCCGCCTCCTACCTCGCGGAAGCCGGCTACACCGGCTGACGCTCCCACCAGGCCCGAGACCCGCCGACACGGGGTCTCGGGCCTGGTGGCCTTCCCTCATGGTGCGCGAAGTTCTCTGATTAGCGCTAAGTTCTTTTCTCATCGCTTCGAAAAGGACGGAGGCAACATGCGCAACCTCAAAGCCCTCGGGCTCGCCCTGATGGTGGTCTTTGCGATCGGTTCGGCCGCCGCACCGACCGCGCCAGCCCAGCAAGGGAAACTCACAGCCGATGGTCCAGTAACACTGGACATGACCGAAGCGGGAGCCTGGAACGCTTTCACAGTGCTCTTTGAAAGCGTCGAATGTCCATTCAGCTCCTATACCGGACATGCGGTTGGCGGCTCGCAACCTCTTTCGAATGGCTCTACCACAGTCACAGTTACCCCCAATTACAAAAACTGCCGTACGTGGATAGGCGGAAGCGGGTTCTATTCAACGACAATAGACATGAATGGCTGCGACTACGTGATGCATTTCAGCTTCACATTCGGCATTGAAAGCTACAGCGTCACCACAGACATAGTGTGCCCAGAAGGCAAAGACATTCAGGTGACAGTATTCAGCAGCAGCTCCCACGCCCTCAAACTATGCACGCTCACACTCAAATCCCAAAGCGGCCTCACCGGTGCTAACACCACTAATACATCAGGATTTACGAACGATGTGGACGTCGCCGGTACGTTCAGGTTCGTGAAAGCCGAAAAAAGCGGCTTGTGTGGGGCGGGCTCGTCAGAAATGGGCGAAATCGACGTCAACCTGACACTCCAGGGCACAGGCTCGGAAGGTGGGGCGACAAATATCTCGATCACCGACTAGGCGGAACCAGCAGCGACCTGGCCTGCAGCGGGCGGGGCTCCTGTTTCCCCGCCCGCATCCGAGCGAAGGCGATGCGGGCGGCCCAGGCGGCTGAGAGGCCGGCTACTGCGGCCAGGAGGAGGGCTGCTCGGGGGTCGTAGGCCTCGGAGAGCCAGCCGGTCAGGGGGGCGCCGATCGGGGTCGAGCCGAGGAAGACAATCGAGTAGAGGGCCATCACGCGGCCGCGCATCTCCGGCTCG
>DASSXC010000131.1:0-2000 GCA_035704205.1 Solirubrobacterales bacterium
TCAGCTTCTTCAGCTTCCAGGCCGTCACCTACGTCGTGGACGTGAAGAGGCGTCAGACCGAGCCCGCCTCGCTGCTGGACGCGGCGATCTACCTGAGCTTCTTCCCGCACCTCGTCGCCGGCCCGATCGTGCGTGCGAGCGAGTTCCTCCCTCAGCTGAAGGAGCCGCGCAACCCGGACCGCGTGGCGGTCAGCGCCGGTCTGACCCTGGTCGCGCTCGGCCTGATCAAGAAGGTGATGATCGCCGACTATCTGGCGCGCGAGCTGGTGGATCCCGTGTTCGCGGTACCGCAGGCCTACAGCGCGCCGGACGCGATCCTCGCCGCCTATGGCTACGCGGCGCAGATCTTCTGCGACTTCTCCGGCTACACCGACCTGGCGATCGGCCTCGCCCTGCTGATGGGCTTCGTCTTCCCGCAGAACTTCAACAGCCCCTATCGGGCGACCGGGTTCCGCGACTTCTGGCGCCGCTGGCACATGACGCTGTCGCGTTTCCTGCGCGACTACCTCTACATCCCGCTGGGCGGGAACCGCAAGGGCAAGGTCCGCACCTACATCAACCTGATGGTGACCATGACCCTGGGCGGGCTCTGGCACGGCGCCGCGTGGAACTTCGTCGCCTGGGGCGCCTACCAGGGGACAGGTCTGTCAGCGGAGCACGCGATCAAGGGCCGGCTGGGGCGGATCTTCCCCGGCTGGCTGCGCTGGTTCGTGACCTTCAACCTCATCGTGGTCGGCTGGATCCTCTTCCGGTCAACCGATCTCAGCCTCTTCGGCGACTACATGGCCGCGCTGGTCCGCTCAGGCCCGGCCACTCTGTACTCGGTGCCGGTGGTGGGCGCCATCGCCCTGGTGATCGGCCTGCAGCTGCTGCCCGAGCGCCCGATGGAGAGCATCGAGCTTCGGTTCGGGCGCCTCCAGCCGCTCGTGCTCGGGGCCGCCCTCGCCCTCGTGGTGATCGTCGTCGGCGCGACCGTGCCCAGCCAGGGCGTCCCTCCGTTCATCTACTTCCGCTTCTGATGGCGAGATCAAGACAACAAGACCCGCTCGAGCGTCTCATCCCCGAGGACTTCGAGTCGATCGCCGAGATGGAGGCCGAGACGCGCCCGGGGCGGGAAGGGGAGCCGCACGGCGACGACAGCCTGATGGAGCGCTTCGACCGCTGGGACCTGCGCCGCTTCACCGCGTGGGACGCGGTCAAGTCTGTCGGGCTGACGATGCTCCTGCTGGTGATCTTGGCCGGCGGCTCGGTGAAGAAGGCCGCCGACGAGCTCAAGCCGGGGATCGGCCGCGACATCGTCAAGGCGGTCGGGGGGCCGACCGGCTGGATCGCGGACGAGCTCCCGTTCCAGGACATCCGCCGCGACCTCACGTCGTGGCTGTCGCCTGACCAGCAGCTCTCCGGGCGCAGCTTCACCGCCGCGGGGACCAGTCAGGGACGTGCCGGTCCGATCCCGGCACCGGCGCCGACCACCCCCCAGCCGCTCCACCGCCTGCTGGTCACGGGCGACTCGCTCTCGACCCCGCTCGACATCGAGATCGCCCGCAAGCTCGCCGACCAGGGCGCGGGGGTGCAGGTGACCCGAGACCCCCACCTCGCGACCGGGATCTCCAACACCGGCCTTGTCGACTGGGGCCAGCTCTCATCGACCCAGGCGGCGAACGACGATCCCAACGCGGTCGTGCTCTTCATCGGCGCCAACGAGGGCTACCCGATGCCCGGCGCGAGCGGCGCCCAGGTCAGCTGCTGCGGCCCGCAGTGGGAGGCGATCTTCCGCTCCCGGGTCGGGCAGATGATGGACAACTACCTCCAGGGCGGCGTTCAGCGCGTCTACTGGCTCACCGTGCCGACTCAACGCGACCCGGCCCGCAAGCCGATCGCGGACGCGGTCAACGAAGCGATCGAGCAGGCGGCGGCCGAGCGCGGCAGCTCGGTCAGGGTGGTCGACCTGCGACCGACCTTCACCCCCGGCGACACCTACCGGGATTCGATCGACATCG
>DASSXC010000132.1:0-2307 GCA_035704205.1 Solirubrobacterales bacterium
CGCGTCCAGCAGTTCCGCGAGATAGCCGACGGGGAAGGGCACCGCTTCGTGCGCGCCTTCGGTCTCGACGTCGGCGGCGCCGGGGTGAACGTCTGCACGGTCGCGGCCTCCTGTCAGGCCGGAACCGCATCGGCGGCGGCTGGCGGGATGAGTGAACCGAAAGGCATCGCCGTCGACCAAGCCACCGGCAACATCTACGTCAGCGACGACGGCAACCACCGGATCGACGTCTTCGGCGCTGACGGGACCTTCCAGGGCGCCTTTGGTTGGAACGTGAACGCGACGACGCCGCTTGAATCGCTGCAGCTCTGCTCCATCGCAACTGGCTGCCAGGCCGGCAGCACCGGCGGCGGCGCGGGCCAGTTCGGGTTGCCGGGCGGCAGCGCCGAACCGCGCGGCATCGGCTACCCGGCAATCTCGCCCAGCGGCGCGCCCAACGCGGGCAACCTGATCGTCGCCGACACCGCCAACAACCGCATCGCCGAATTCGAACCCACCCTCAACCTCGGTGGGGAAGTCACCGGCATCGCCTTCAAACGCGGCATCGGTTGGAACGTCGACGCGACGACGCCGCAGGAAAAAATGCAGACCTGCACCACCGCCACGGGCTGTCAGACCGGTTCGTTCGGTGGTGCGCTCGGGCAGTTCACCAACTTCGGCCTGACCCGGGTTGCGGTGGATGGGACCGGGGCAATGTATGCGGTGAACTTGCCGAATATTTTCTTCCCTTGTAACAACACCGACATCCACTGCCACGTGCAGAAGATCGAACTTGCGGCGACCAGCGCGGTCGAGTTTGCACCGGCGCAGCTGAATCACACCGCTGTTGTCGTGGGGCGCGTTGCCGCAACCGACATCGCAGTCGACCCCGTCGCAGGCGAGGTATACGTCGCCACCCCCAACGGCGTAGGTCAACCAGCCGAATACATCCTCCACCGCTTCGATTTGACCGGCAAACTGCTCGACACCCAGGCAATCGGCGTGCGCCAGGAAAAAGTCTTTGGCCTAGCCCTAGCCTTCAACTCCGGCCGCATCTACTTCACCTCCTCTGAGGGCGGCCAGCGCGTCCACCTGCTGACCAACCCGCCCCCGATCGCCCCCGGGGTCACCACCGGCGAAACCGACGTCGGCGCCGACTTCGCCCTGCGCACGCTCGAAGGCGCCGTCAACCCCGAAGGCTTCCGGGTGCTCGGCTGCTTCTTCGAATACGGCCCCACCACCGCATACGGGACCACCACCCCATGCGTGCCGGCCCCCGTCGGCATCGGTGAAGGAACCGGGGACGTCGAAGTGAGCGCCGAAACCGAACCGCTCGAGCCCAACACCCCCTATCACTACCGGCTCGTAGCCGAAAACGGCGGCCCGGTCGGCGAAGGCGAAGACCGCACCTTCACCACCGATCCCGCCCCGCCCGACGGCTGTCCCAACAAAGAAAGGCGCGCCGAACAGGGCATCGCCGCCCTGCTACTGCCCGACTGCATGGCGCTCGAGATGGTCAGCCCGCCGAAGAAGTCGGGCCAGCCGGCCAAAGGCCCGAATGTCTCGGCCGACGGCTCGCGCGTCAGCTTCGTCTCCGCCGCGGTCTTGGGAGGCGGCCCCGGCATCGTCGGCCTCGGCGGCAACGCATACGTCGCCAGCCGCGGTGCCTCTAACTGGGGTGTCGAGTCGACGATCCCCGAAGCAGGCATCGTCAAACTCTGGGAATCGGAAAACCGGCCTAGCTTCACGCCTGACTTCTCGCACTGGCTTCAGATCGGCGCCACCTACGCCCAGCTGCAGCTCGGGATCGGCCAGGCCTTCGACGCCGGTCTCGGCGGCCAGCTCGACCCGCTCTCCGACCCGCTCGTCCCGCTGAGCTCGATCGACCGCAACGTCGTGCGCAACGCGAGCCTGCAGGGCGCCTCGGCCGACCACACCCACCTCTACTTCCGCCCCGGCCCACCCTCTGCGCCCGCCTCCTATCTCCCCGGCGACCCGCAGCTCTCGGGCCCCGGCGCGGAGGCCGGGAACACCTACCTCCTCCACACCGAGGCCGGCGCCCCCCAGCCACTCGAACTGCTTGAGCGCGACCGCGACGGCAAAGTCTGGGGCGGCAACTGCGGCGCCCGCCTCGGCGGCATCGGGCCGGTGCAGCAGAAAACCGCTCCCGCGAGGAACGGCGAACGAAACCAGGGCGCGATCTCCGCCGACGGCACGCGCACCTACCTCTCATCCCGCGTGACCCAGCCGCCAACCGGCCCCTGCGAAGAAGCGAGCAAGCTGCGCATCCTCGAGCGCCTGGAGACCGCGACGGGTCCGACGATTAGC
>DASSXC010000133.1:0-2952 GCA_035704205.1 Solirubrobacterales bacterium
GTTTCGCTGCGGATGCCAACCGCCACCGCGAAGAGCCGAGCGCCATGCAACTGCTCCTCAAACATCGCTGCGAGTGGATCATCGGCAAGTTGGCGAATCGTTCGGCGAGCTTGAAGAAGGACATCGAGAGCTCCAACCGCGGTCGCCATGCTCCCGTCATTGGCTCCAGGCGCAACTTTTGGAATGCGTCCTGGATCGGTGTTCCAAGCCGGGAGATGTCCAAGGCGGGAGCGGCTATAAGCAAGTAGACGACCCTCGAGGCTCCTAATCTCATCCATGGTCTCCGCCGAAATCGTTTCGGACAACTCGATCAGATCGCGTCCCATCGGATCTAGCACTGCTTGGTGTCGTGCCGTGCGGACCTGGCTGAGGCTCGACATGGCGAGGGCGGTGTAGCCCAGTTCCTTGTGTCCTTCGGCGAAGTACGCCTCAATCTCTCGCCGCTTGCAGCCCTCGGGGGGGCAGCTACGAAGGCCAGCATGCTGAGCGAACCTCACAGGGAGGTCGCCGGTGATCCCAAACGTATAGGGGCTCGCGCGTTGCTGGATTCCAGAAGACGTAGACGCCGCCGCTGCTCCACGTTGAGCCAGAGGCGGGTCCAAGTAGCCCCTCCAGCGCGTCGCGCATCTCGCTCGCCTCCGTGCGGGGAAAAGAGTCGAGCAGGAACGTGCCCCACATCGTGCAACCTTAGATCGCCCCTGCGTCAACCGCGCGCTGAGGCCGTCTTGGTTGTCCTGTCGTGGCCTCGGCGTAACGTCCTGTAGATGTGGCTGGACGACATCTATCGCTGCCAAGAGCCGGCCGAAACGGCAGCTTGTCTACTCGATACGACTGGCGAAGCTATGCAGCTCACCTCTGGTGTCGACCTTCATCGTCTAGTTAATTTGGTGGATCGGGTCGTAGACATGATGTTGGATGTCGAAGCGGTTGATGCTGCCCAGAAGCCAGCAGAGGGCGTGCAATGGGAGCAGCTCTTTGGTGGCGCCAGCCTCTACGAGCCAAGCGTTGCCGCCGGTCTATTCGGTCTGTCCAGTGCCTTGTCTGCTGCTGTGCGTGACGGATCGCTCGATGCCGGGGCCATGTACTCAGCGATGCATTCGATCGACAGGTTGCCTGATCGATTCGCGCCGGACGAAGCCTCTTCTACGAGCATGGCAGCGCGGTTCCGTCAGTATGCCTTTGTACCGACTGCAGACGCAGTGCGGAGGGTTTGGGTCGCCTTTGCTTTTTCCCGCGAAGCCAATCAAGTTAGTGCGGACGGTGCGCTTGCACGTCGGTTCTTTCAGCGTGCGTGGAGCGACTTCGTTGACCTCGGCTATGAACCTATTGATCGTGCTTCGGCAGTGCGAGGGCTCATCCTTGCGCAGCTCGCGGGGATGATCGAGCCTTCGTCGCCTGCCCCTCGCTCATTGGACCTTGCCGATTTGCCAGGCCTTGCCGCCCAGCAGAAATGGACCTTGGAAGAGCACGGCGGACCCAGCCGGGTCGCCATGATTTTCCAAGAGCGAGTAATGACTGTGATGAAGAGTTTCAATTGCCGGGTGGTGGGGGCGAAGCCAGGAGATGCCCTCGGTGATATTTACGTCGAGTTGCCGGACGGCGATTTCGTTCTAGTCGATGCCAAGAGCACTGGAGCCGAGGCGGGTTACACATTCCCCAAAGGGGATCAGGACGCGATCGCTCGGTATCTCGGTGACGCAGCGCGGGTGCTTCCATCTGGCCGACGCTTTCGTGCGGTGCTTATAGTCGGACCAGATCCGGGGAGGACTCTGCCTCGGCGACTCGCGGACTTCCAAGCAGTTGCAGGGTGCGACATTCGCTATTCCACTGCTTCTCAACTTGTTCAGTTCCGAGAAGCATTTCCAGGAGGTTCGCTGGTGGGCCTAGAGCGCGCGCTTCATGAGGGATCTCACGTCCTGCCGGAGCAGTGGTGGCGGCCGCTGGTGACGGCGAGCGATGCAGAAAACAGGCGCCTCGCTGACTACCTTCGCAAGGGTCTCGACGGGTAGTGGCCTAGGTGTCCTGCCCACAGACGTTGAGAACACGGCTGATCGGCGGCCGGTCTCCCAAGGAGCTGTGCGGTCGATGCCGGTTGTAGTAGCGAAGGAAGGATGACAAGGAGCGCAGGCGCTCGGTCGAGCTCTGCCAGCGGTGGGCGTAGGCCCACTCCCGCTGCAGAGTCTGGATGAATCTCTCCGCCTTCCCGTTCCAGCGGGGCGTGTAGGGCGGGGTGAGGATGTGACGGGCGCCATGACGCCTCAGGAGATCTCGAAAGAGACGAGCTTGGCGATAGACCATTGCGTTGTCGGTCATCACCGCCTCGGGCGGATCGAGGCCCAGGGAGGCAAACCAGGCGATCGCCCGCTCCAGGGTGGCGGCGTTGGTCTCGGCGTCCTCGCGCGGATGTCGCTCGACGTAGGCCAGGCGCGAGTGGTCATCGATGACGACGTGCAGGAACTCCCAACCAACGCCGCGGTTGCGGTCGTGCTTTTCGCCGGTGGCCGCGTGACCGGGCTGCTCGAAGCGGGCCAGACGCTTGACGTCCATGTGCAGCAGCGCACCGGGACGAGACCACTCATAGCGCCGGTAGGTCTGCCGCTCGCCGCGTGGATGCTTGGAGAGGCCGTGGCGGTTGAGCACCTTCCAGATCGTCGAGCGAGCCCGTCGGCAGATCCCTGCCAGTCGTCCGGGGCCCAGGCCGGTCTGCCGGCGCGCTCGCAGGATCGGCTCCTCCTCGGCAGCACTCAGCCGTCGCGGCTGGCGCCGGGGCGTGCAGGGACGATCCGCCAGCCAACTGCCGGAGTGGCGTTGCGCCTCACTCGCCGAGCGCCAACGATGCCACCAGCGGTGGGCGGTTGCAGGTGCGACGTTGAGGGCGGCAGCTGCCGCCCTCAACGTCATCCCCGACTCGATCGCTTTGACCAGCGCCAGCCGTCCCGCTGGTCCGAGAGC
>DASSXC010000134.1:0-2068 GCA_035704205.1 Solirubrobacterales bacterium
GCCTGCTCCTGGGCCAGCCGGTCGGACAGGGCGGCGTCGAGCGTCCGGAGCGACTCGGCCTCGGCCAGCCGGTCGTTAAGGCGCCTCTCGAGGTCGGCGGCGAAGGCCTGCTGCTGGCCGAGTGCGGCCTCCACGTCGTCCAGTTCCCGCGCCGCAGCTTCCTGCGCCTCCTTCGCCTCGCCAGCCGCGTCCTCCTTCTTTGCCTGCTCGGCAGCAAGTGACTCGTGGGCCTGATCCAGGCGCTCGAGCAGGTCGGCGTCTCGCTTCCCCTGCATCTTCAGGACCGCCTGGATGACGGCCGCGTCGGTCATGGATCCCGCCCGCAGCGGCTCGAGCGCGTAGTCCGATGGCGGATTGACGAACGAATCGACCACCAGCCGGTCGGCCTGCACGTTCAGGTCGTCGATCCGCTGCTGGGCGTCGGCTACGGCCTGGGTGGCTTGGGTGAGCTCGGCCTCGCCCTGGGCCTCGGCTCGCTCGGCCGCCTGCAGCTCGGATCGCTGACGGGCGACGTTGCGCTCGATCTCCGCCAGGGTGGCCCGCACCTCGGCGTCCTGCGCTTCGAGCGCATCGATCTCGATCACGACCTCCGCTTGGCGGGAGCGCACCTCGTCGCGCTCTTGCTCGGTCGCCCCCGGGTCGGGCTGCTGCGCCGCGCTGATCGACGGCGTCAACGCCGCCACCGTGAGGACCACGGCCAAGACCCGGCGCAGCCAGGTGCCGGTCGTCAGTTGCCGTTGGTCGACCAGTGCCATGGTTCGCTCGGCAGGTTGGACAGTCCGTAGTCGGCCGCGTGCGCCTTCAACCAGTCGTACGCCGCACTCCCGTAGCCGATCGTTCCGCCGCCCACGGTGAAGTCGATCGCCAAGCCCTGCTCGTGCATCGAGGAGCCCGGGCGAGCCGTAGGCGGGCTGCAGTACGACGCGGGCATCTGCCAGATGGCGTACTGGCTGGTACCGCAGTTGTTGCGGCGCACTGCGATCTGCGCTGCGGGGTCGCGATATCCGTTCCCGCACATGGTGATGCCGGCCTCGGCGGCATCGGTGAGCAGGCGCTCGACCGGCTCGCCGATGTCACCGGCCACCTCGATGCTGCCCCCCGTGGGGCACGGCACCGAGACCACGCCGCCCGGCGGGTCCTGGATGCCGGCCGCCTTGTTGACCTCCGCCTGGGCCGACAGCTCCACCGCGCGCTGGCGTGCGAGCTCGGCTGCGACCTCCTCGTCGAGTTGGTTGAGCGCCGCGACCAGCTGGGCCTGCTCGGCCTGGAGCTGGGCCGCGAGCGCCGGGTCGACGGCCTTCAGCATCTCCGCCTCGCTCAGCTTCTGATCGATGCGAGCCTGGACCTCGGCTGCGAAGAGGGCCTGCTGGCTGACCGCCGCCTGCTTGTCCGCCAGCGCCGCCTCGGCCTCGGCCTTGCTGCTCTGCGCCTGTTCCATGGCCTCGTCCCGCTTGGCCTTCTCGGCGTGGAGGCGGTCGCGTGCGGCGTGGTACTCGGCCAGGAGGGCGGCGTCGGTGGTCGTCTGCATGTCGAGGATCGCCCACTTCACGTTCGCGATCGACGACGACTCCTCGCTGAACACGGACAGGGCCGATTCCGTCGCCGGCGTGACGAAGGCGTCGACGACCACGTGGTCGGTCTTGGCCAGCAGATCGTCGATCTGGCGCTGGGCGTCGGCGACGGCGGCATCGGCGGAGGCCACGGCGGCGTTTGCCGAGGCGAGTGCCTGTTCGGCGGCGGTGAGCTCCGCGGTCTGGGCGTCGACGTTGGCCTTGATGTCCCCCAGCGCCTGGGTCACCTGCCGGTCGTCGGCCTTCAGGATGTCGACCTCGACCGCCACCAGGGCCTGGCTGTGCGCCACCTGCTCGGCCTCCCGAGCGGGATCCTCCTGGGCGCCGCCCGCCATCGGCATCGCCACGGTCGCCCCGAGCGCGACGGCGATCGCCGAGACGACGATGACGATCGAGCGGCGGACGAGCGTCAAGATGCTCCCCAGTGCGGACGGTCCCAGGTTCCCCAGCTTCCCCAAGCCAACGCCGAGCCGGTGGCGAAGGTGATGGCGAATGTA
>DASSXC010000135.1:0-5976 GCA_035704205.1 Solirubrobacterales bacterium
CCCGCCGCGGCGCCGGTGAGGTGGTGCCAGAAGAAGCGCAGCACGGCCCGCGAGGCGAAGCTGCCGAGGAGCGCGCCGATCCCCACCGCGATTGCGCTGGTCGCCGACAGCGGGCCAACCGGGCTCAGCGCCAGCAGCCCGTCCAGGGCCAGCGTCCCCAGCGCCGCCGCCGAGATCAGGCTGGAGAGCTCGTCGAGCGTGCTGTGGCGGATGCGACGGTGGTCGTTGTCGTAGAGGCCGTGCAGCTTCAGCACCAGGATCCAGACGGGGCTGAACATGGTCGCCCAGAAAAGCGTGCCGACGTCGGTCTGGGGGCTGGCGGCGGTGACGACGCAGAGCGTTCCGACCATCGTCAGCCAGTCGCCGGTGGCGAGGATGCGGCGCAGCAGCGAGCCGCGGCGCCGTGCCCCGCTCGGCCCGCTCAATCCCAATCGGGTCGCCGCGGGGGACCTGCCGGCGCGCGGCTCGGGGCCCGGCGGTTGCGCCGGTGAGGTTTTGGGCGATGCGGTCTCCTGCGCCTTGCTCGTCATCGTGGGGTCACCCACAGCTCGGTTTCCCGCGAAGGCAGTCCTCCAGCGGGTTCAGGCGGCGGGCGTGGTTCAGATCCGCTCTGGCCGCAGCTTCGTCGCCGGCCGCTTCCTCGACTCTAGAGCGTAGGTAGTAGAGCTGCCAGTTCCGGTCCTCGCGGTCGATTGCTTGCGTGTAATGCTCCGCGGCGGTCGCGTAATCGCCCTGGCTCTCGGCCAGCAGGCCGAGCTGGACATAGGGTGAGGCGGCGAAGGGCTCGATCGAGCGCGCGGTGTCGGCGTAGTTGACGGCCGCGGCAAGGTCGCCCTTGGCCGCGGCGCTTTCGCTGGAGTGGATCTCGCGCTCGACCAGCAGCGGACCGATCAGCGCCACGGCGGCGATCCAGGCCAGCGCCAGGCCGGCGACGGCCAAGCCGAAGCGCCGTTCCTCGATTTCGGCCGATTCGCTCAGCGGCAGGGCGAGCTGGCGGCAGCGCGCCGCGACCAGGACCCCCGCCGCGAGGAAGAAGACGGCGCCGAGCGCGGCGATCTCCCAGAACCAGTCGAGGCCCGCGGCGACCGCGAAGGCGAGCGCCGCGGCGAAGAGCGCCGCGTAGCGCTCCCGCTGGGGATGGGGCGCGGCGCGCCAGGCGGAGAAGCCCGTCCAGAGCAGCAACCCGACGAGGGCGAGGACGAGCAGCCCGCCAACCAGGCCCAGCTCGGCAAAGGCCTCCAGGTAGAGCGAGTGGGCATTGTGGACGGGCTGTGCGATCGAGCGGTGCTGCTCCCAGGTGAACTCGTAGGTGCCGGCGCCGCTGCCGAGGACCGGCTTTTCCCCGAAGGAGTCGGTGGCGACGCGGTAGAAGTCGTGGCGCCCGGCTCCGCTGAACTGCGAGAAGTGCCGCTCGGGCTGGTCGGGAAACGATACTTCCGAGCTGGAGAACTGATCCCAGGCGCGACCGCCGATCGCGACCGCCACCCCGATCGCGATCACGGCGATGACCGCCGCCGCGCCGCGCAGGAGCGCGGGATGGCGGGAGAGCTCGACCGCCCTTCCGGTCAGTCCGCCGCCGCGGCGCTCGGCCCAGCGCAGCGCGGCGAAGAGCAGCAGGGCGGTGAGGATCCCGGCGAGCAGGATCAGCAGCACGGTCACCCCCTGATCGACGCTCGCCTGATTGTCGATCGCGTCGGCGAGGCTGCGGTGCCCCTGCACGGCGAGGACCGCGGGCAGCGCTCCAAGCGCGCCGATGCCGAGCGTCGCCAGCAGCCAGAGGCGATCGCGGGAGAGGGCGATCGTGCAACCCGCGGCCACCACCAGGCAGAGCAGGCCGCCGCGCGAGTAGGTGAAGTAGAGGGCGAGCAGGACCGCCGGCATGGCGGCGACCGAAAGCCAACGCATGGCCGACGAGATCGCCCGCCTGCTGGACCAGAGCAGAAGACCGGTCGCGATCCCGAACATGGCGCCGTTGGCGTTCCAGTAACCGAGCGGGTAGCGCAGCCGCGGCCCGCTGCCGAGCGATTCGCTCACCTCCAGCGCATGCGGCAGCAGGCGGCTGCCGAGGGCGAGCAGGGCGACGAGGAGAAGGGAAATCGTCAGGCCTTCAGCGAAACGTTGGCGCCTTTGGTCGGTTTGGGCGATGAGGAATGCGGCTAGGAAAAAGCCCAGATAGACCAGAACGCGGTCTGCCTCGATCACGCTCAGCTCCACCGACCCCGACCAGGAAGATGAGATTGCCGACAAAACCGCAAAACCGCCGAGCAGTCCCGTTGCCAGGTAGAACGGCCGCCCCAGCGTCGCCCGCGATGCGGCGCCGAGCACTATCAGGGCCACCACGACCAGCCAGACGGCGAGGCCGGCGATATGTCGATCGCCCACCTCATACCCGCCTCCAGCCAGCGCCAGGTAGCCGATCAGAGCGACCGGCGCCAGTAGCGCCGCGCTTTGCTCTAACCTTGCGCGCCATGTTTGGGACCCGCCAAGATTCGGCCCCCCTGCGGGGCCGCTCGATACTCGCTCTGTCAGTGCTGGTTCTGCTCGCATGGGGCTGCCTTCCGGTGCTCGCTCAGGCGCAATCCAGCGCCGGCCTCGAATACGAGGATGCCCCGCCCACGGTACCCGGGCACACGGCCACTAACGGCGGTGGCCCCGCCGCCCACTCGGCGAACACCGGCAAGGGCGGTTCTGGGAACGACAATCCGAACTCGGCGGGCAATGGATCTGCGAATGACGGTTCATCGAAGAAGTCTGATGCTACGGGCGCCGCAGGCAGCGGCGAGAAGCAGGGTAGCCAAGGCAACGGCTCTGGCAAGGGCTCGGACAGCGCGAAGCAGGGCGCCCAGGGCGGCTCCACGCCGGCTTCCGAAGAGGACGGAGGGTCCTCGCCCCTGGTGCCGATCCTGATCGCGATCGCCGTCCTCGCCGCTATCTCGATCGGCGTCGTGGTGATGAGGCAGCGCCGGCGTGACTCTTCGACCGGCTCGCCCGTCTCGCCCGAGGCCGGCTAACTCGATGCGCAGGGAGCGGATGGGTTTGAGGATGCGTTTGCGTGCCTTTGGCGCCGCGCTCGCGATCGCTGCATTGGGCGCCGGCGCCGCGGCGGCCCCGGCAGGCGCCGTTCCGGCTGACTTCTGGGGGGTCGTGCCCCAGGTAACCCCCAGTCCCGAGCAGTTCCAACGCCTCAAAGCCGGCGGGGTCGACAGCATCCGCATCTCGATCTCCTGGAGCTCGGTGCAGCCGCTGCGCAACGGGCCCTTTGACTTCACCGGACCCGACGCGATCGTCGGCGCCGCCGCCGCCGCCCGGATCGATGTGCTGCCGTTCCTGCTGAACGCGCCGAGCTGGGCGGTGCCCTCGGCGGCGGTACCGGGAACCGGCGGAGGCATCCGGGCGCCGAAGTTCCTGCCGGTGCGCAGCGGTGCACAGCGCTCGGGCTGGCGCAAGTTCGTCGTCCAGGTCGTCAAGCGCTACGGCCCCAGGGGAACGTTTTGGACCGAGAACCCGGGCCTGCCGAAGAAGGCGATCCGGGTCTGGCAGATCTGGAACGAGCCGAACTTCAAGTACTTCGTCGCGCGGCCCAATCCGGCCGAGTACGGCAAGCTGGTGAAGCTCTCCTACGGGGCGGTCAAAGCCGCCGACAAAGGGGCGCGGGTCATCCTTGCCGGGCTCTTCGCCCGGCCGATCGAGGCCGAAATCAAGCAGGGCCCGCCGCAGGCTTACTTTGCCGCCGACTTCCTCGAGGGGATGTACGCCAGCACTCCGGGGATCAAGTCGAAGTTCCAGGGCTATGCCCTGCACCCCTACACGGGCAGCTACAAGAACCTCACCTCGCGGATCGAAGAAGTGCGGGCGGTCCTGAAGGCCAATGGCGACGCCAGCAAGGGCCTCTGGGTAACCGAGCTCGGCTGGAGCTCGCAGCCTCCCCGCGCCGGCAACAGCTTCGCCAAAGGGCTGGGTGGCCAGGCAGCGCAGCTGAAGGGTGCCTTTGGGCTGCTGCGGGCCAAGCAGCCCAAATGGCATGTGCAGCGGGTCTACTGGTTCTCGGTCGACGACCTGAAGAACGCCTGCAACTTCTGCGACGGCTCGGGCCTCTTCGCCAACGGCTTCAAGCCGAAGCCGGCCTGGAAGGCCTTCGTCAGGTTTGCCGGCGGCACCCCTTAGCGGGCGCGGCACGCTACTTTCAACGGCGGGGGTGTTGGAGCAGCGATGAAACGGACGCTGGCAGCGGCATGCGCGGTGCTCGCCTTGGGCGCGTTCCCCGCGGCTGCCCATGCGCAGACGCCCCCCGGCTTCTTCGGCGTCTCCCCGCAGGGCACGACCAGCGTCGCCGATTTCAAATTGATGGCGGAGGGGGGAGTGAGGAGCGTGCGGATTCCCCTCTACTGGTCACAGGTCGAGGCGGTCACCCCGCTCGCCGCCCAGCCCGACTGGTCCCGCTTCGATGCCGACGTCGAACTGGCGGCGCGCTACGGGATGGAGGTGCTGCCGGCGGTCTGGGGATCGCCTTCGTGGGTCGCTCCGGAACCGCGACTCGAACCGTGGGGCGGCTGGCGCCTGCACGCCTGGGCGTCCTTTCTGCGCCGGGCCGTGCAGCGCTACGGACCCGGGGGGGAGCTGTGGCGCGAGGACCCCGAACTCCCCTACATGCCGATTCGCCGCTGGGAGGTCTGGAACGAGGAGAACATCGTCACCTTCGGCCGCGCGGAGCCGAAGCGCTTCGCGGCAATGGTGCGGACCAGCGGCCGCGTGATCCATGCCGGCGGCGGTGAAGCGATCCTCGGCGGCTTCTTCGGGCGCCCCTTGCAGATTCCACCGAACGTCAGCTCCGGCGGCTTCCTCTCAGCGCTCTACCGCGACCGCCGGGTCAAGCCGTTCTTCGACGGCGTCGCGCTTCACCCCTACGTCGCCGACGCCGCCGCGATGCGCGCCCAGATCCGCAACCTGCGTCGCGTCATGCGTATCCACGACGACGCCGCGACGCCCCTCTACGTTACGGAGCTGGGCTGGGGGTCGGCCAGCTACGAGTCCCGCTGGGAGCGCGGGCCCTGGGGCCAGGCGGAAGAGCTCGCCGAGGCCTTCTCGATGCTCGCCGGCCACCGCCGCGCCTGGCGGATCGGCGGGGTCTGGTGGTTCTCCTGGGCAGACGCCTACGGGAGCTGCCAGTTCTGCGATTCCGCCGGCCTGCTGAACGAGGACCGCGAAGCGAAGCCGGCCTGGTATGAGTTCACCGCCTGGACGGGCGGCGATCCCGATATCGTGCCGCGCGCCCTGTTTCCCTAAGATCGGTGGGTTGAGCACCCGCCCCAAAGCAAGCGCGAAAACCGATCCGCTGGCGCCGTTCAGCGCCCCCGTCAGGCGTTGGTTCGAGTCTTCCTTCGAGGCCCCGACGCCCGCGCAGGCGCGCGGCTGGGAGGCGATCTCGGGCGGTTCGAATACCCTCATCTGCGCCCCGACCGGTTCGGGCAAGACCCTTGCCGCCTTCCTCTGGGGCATCGACCGGCTCGCCCGCACGCAAGAGCTCGGGCAGGGCGTGAAGGTCCTCTACGTCTCGCCGCTGAAGGCGCTCTCCTACGACATCGAGCGCAACCTGCGGGCGCCGCTGCGCGGGATCGGCGCCGACATCTCGGTCGGCCTGCGCACCGGCGATACCAGCCAGAAAGAGCGGCGGGCGATGCGCAAAACGCCGCCCGACATCCTGATCACCACGCCGGAGTCGCTCTACCTGATGCTCTCCTCCGGCGCCCGGGAGATCCTCGCCACCGCCGAGGCGGTGATCGTCGACGAGATCCACGCCGTCGCCCCTTCCAAACGAGGCTCCCACCTGGCCCTCACCCTCGAGCGCCTCGAGCATCTCGCCCTCCGCCATCAGGCCCAGCAGGACGACGAACAGCAAGCACGTAAGAGCAGCGGCCTGCAGCGCATCGGCCTTTCAGCCACGCAGCGCCCCCTCGACCGCATCGCCCGTTTCCTCGT